>JBIKQS010000196.1:0-4987 GCA_044349575.1 Crocinitomicaceae bacterium | reverse complement strand
TCGTTGCTTTGATTGAAAAATACGTTGCTGAAAATGATATTGAACGGCCACAGGATATGGTTATTAAATCGTTGGTTAATAAATCAGGATTAAAGGTTCAGTTGATTCAAAACATTGATCGAAAATTACCATTAGAGGATATCGGTAGGTCACAAGGAAAATCATTGGTTGAAATTATCGATGAGATCGAAGCAATTGTATCATCAGGCACACGTGTTAATATCAAATATTACATTGATACTATTTTAGACTCGGAAAATCAGGAAGAAATATACGATTATTTTTCCGAGGCTCAAACGGATGAAATCGTGGACGCTTACCACGAATTTGACGGATTGTATACGGAAGATGAACTCCGCTTGATGAGAATCAAGTTTATGAGCGAAATGGCCAATTAATTTCTGTCAAATTAACCGTCGGTTATGTTCTAATATTCAAACCGATAAACTATCTTTGCACTCCTTAATTATATAAATATGCGTTTAGTTACTGTTGGTAGTGTTGCTTTTGATGCAATCGAGACTCCTTTTGGAAAAACAGATAAAATTGTTGGTGGTGCCGGTACTTTTATTACTCTTTCGGCTTCGTTTTTTGAAAAATCACAAGGCATTATTTCTGTTGTTGGCGATGATTTTCCGAGTGACACATTAGATTTTATGAATTCACGAGGAATAAACACGTCAGGTATCCAAATCAAAGAAGGTGAGAAGACGTTCTTTTGGTCAGGTAAATATCACAACGACATGAATTCGCGGGATACACTCATCACCGAGCTAAACGTGTTGGAACATTTTGATCCAATTGTTCCTGAAGAATTTGCACAAGCAGACTATTTGATGTTAGGGAATTTAACTCCACAAGTACAGCGTCAAGTTATAGAACGTATGGCAAAACGACCAAAATTGATTGCAATGGATACGATGAATTTTTGGATGGATATTGCTATGGATGATTTACGCGAAACTATTTCTTTAGTTGATGTATTAATCATTAATGATGAGGAAGCTCGTCAACTATCTAAGGAGTATTCATTAATGAAAGCTTCTAAAATTATTCGCGCAATGGGACCTAAAATTCTGATCATTAAGAAAGGTGAGCATGGAGCTCTTTTGTTTCATGAGAATCATGTATTTTTTGCGCCGGCCTTGCCTTTGGAAGAAGTTTTTGATCCAACAGGAGCAGGAGACACTTTTGCAGGTGGTTTTATGGGGTATTTAGCCGCTACGGATGACATTTCGTTTGACAATATGAAACGTGCAATTATCGCAGGATCTGCATTGGCTTCTTTTAGTGTTGAAAAATTTGGAACTGAGCGATTAACTGAAATTACAGAATCCGATATGCAGCAAAGAATGCAACAATTTGTCTCGCTTACTAATTTTGAAATGAATCAACTCGCATAATTTTTAGGTATGGAAACAAATCCATTTGTGAGTGAACTATCCGCTCTTATAAATCAAGAAGAAGTTCTAAATTTAGGTAGAGAAGCTCAAGATATTAAAACTCGTTTTGACGATTTTATGCTCGAGGAGGAGCGAAAAGATCAAGTGAACGCATTAAACGCGGCGGAAACAGGAGAGGTTTATGAAAATCAAGATTTTTCTACTTTAAAGCAAGCCTTTTATGATTTATACGATGCTTTTAAAAACAAGCGTAATCAACAAAAGGTATTGAAAGATGCCTTGGAAAAAGAAAATCTGAAATTAAAACGATCACTTATTGAAAGACTGCAAGAAGTGATTGAAAATGAAGAAAATATTGGAGCAGCTTATAATGCTCAAAAGGAAATTCACGAAACTTGGAAAAAAATAGGTGATATTCCGCGAGATAAAAGAGATGAAATTCAGCGTGATTACTCACGTATGCTGGAAATATTTTTTCACAACATGAAAATTTATCGTGAGTTAAAAGATCACGATTATCATCGGAATGCACAGCTGAAATTGTCTTTAATAAACCAACTTGAAGCATTGAAGAATTCGAATGCTATCAAAGATATGGAGGGAGCGTTAAAGACGCTTCAAAATGAGTGGGAAGAGATTGGACCGGTTCATAATGAAGAATGGGAAAAATTAAAAACCAACTATTGGGATGCAGTAAGGGCTGTTTATGAAAAGATCAATCAATTCTATAACGAGCGCAGAAATTCCCAACTGGATAATTTGGCGAAGAAAAATGAATTAGTTTCTCAAATTCGCTTAATCAATGATAAATTGGCCGAGTATGATTCCTCTAAATCTTGGGAAAAAGCAACCGAGCAAGTTATTAAAACACAAAATGATTGGAAATTAATTGGACAGGCGCCTCGTAAAGAAAACGATGATGTTTGGAAAGAGTTCAGAGCAGCATGTGATGTGTTTTTTGAGTCAAAGAAAGAATTCTTTAAGGTTATAGAGGCCAAACAGAAAGAGGTTGTAGATAAAAAAAGAAAATTAATTGATCAAGCGAAGAGTATTCAAGAATCTACGGATTGGAAAGGCACTTCGGAAAAGTTAATTCGCTTGCAGAAGGAATGGAAAAACAGCGGTAATGCTGGTCAGCGATTTGAAAATAAACTTTGGGCAGAATTTAGAGCAGCTTGTGATGTGTTTTTCAATGCCCGTGAAGAAAATTTGAAAGAGCAGCAATCTGCACTTGTTGTCAATGCTGATCTGAAAAAACAATTGATAGATAAAATTTCACAGCTGGAATTGACGGGTGATAAAAAAGCCGATTTGACAACCTTGAAAGAATTAAATGATGAATTTAAGGCAATTGGTAATGTTCCCAATGAGCAAAGAGATGAAATCAATCAGTTATTCCGCAAAGGAATGGATTCTCAATATGAAAAGTTGAATATTGACTCCAATGAGAAGGAATTGATTTTATTTAAGTCACGCTTTGACACTGTGCCAAGTGGCTCAAATAGAATGGATTTTATTCAGAAGGAACGATCTACCCTGCGAAAACAAATTGATCAATTGAATGCGGAAGCTATTCAAATGGAGACTAACTTAAGTTTCTTCTCCCGATCAAAAGGGGCGGATAATTTACGTAAGGAAGTAGATCAGAAAGTTGGTGTTATTCAGCAGAAAATAGAGGTTTTAAAACGCAAATTGAAAGCAATTCCAAGTGAATAGTTTCATAAACATACTTACTTTAGTACTAACGTTTCCCTTATTAGCTCTTGCTATCTATTCAGGTTTTGATATTCCAATAGATTCATTGGGAATGACAGGTTCTGAAATACCGTATCAACAAGAGATTTTTTTAGCACTGGGAATTGGTATTTTACTCATTCAAATTAGGCGAAGTTCTAGAAGGTGGATGGCACTTAATCTCGTTAATAAAATTGATCGTTTCCAATGGAATCAGCCGGTAAGTCAGTCTAGAAAATGGCGTGTATTAACGTATAATTTAATAGAATGTCTGGTAATGACATCCTTGGGAATAGGATTACTTCTCATAAATGCAAAAACTTTTGTTCCTGCAGGAGTTTTCTTTCTCTTTTCACTCGATTCTATTGTTTTTAGTCTTTATGGAACTAAGAAATACAGAGTTGGTTTATCCTCAAAAGCAATTCTAATAGCTGATCGTGAAATTATACTTATTTATTTTACCGGACTCAGAAAAATCACCTTACATCAGCAGACAATTTATTTCGATTACATTGAAAATTTACAATTGACTTTTCCTACCAATTGCATTGAGGATAAGAACTTAGCTCAGTTTTTTGAAAAGTTAGAAGAGGTTATTGATAAAGATCGGGTATTTATGAACAATATTCATCAAAAAAAGTAATCCTATGGATACAACTCAAATACTTGTCATTGAAGACGATCTGACGTATTCGGAGTTAGTACAATTTCAGCTTTCCTACGTTGGATTTTCCTTGCATAATATCATTGCTGTTCAATCTATTAAAGAAACTAGGGAGGTGGCATTAGAATTTATTCCGGATGTCATTTTATTGGATTTGAACATTCTTGACTCAAACGGAATTGAAACGTACGACGCTGTCATTCAAATTTTCCCCCATTCTTCGGTTGTAGTTCTATCTGGGATGGACGATCAATCCTTGGCCTTACAAATTGTTTCCAGAGGGGCTCAGGATTATATTCTCAAAAGTGATGTTAAGCCTCAGGTTTTAGAAAAAACCATAAAATATGGAGTTCTTCGTAGGAAATTGAAGGAGGATCTAGAAATTTCTGAAAAAAAATACAGGGACGTTTTTTATAAATCCCCAATGCCCATGTTCAAGCTTCGTGGTAAGAACCTGGAAATTATTATGGCAAATCAAGCGGCTCATGATCTTTATGAGGTGTCTCATGGAGGTTTTGATGAATTGAGTATCTATGAATTTAATTCTATTGGCAATACGCCATTCACAGATCTTGAGATCAATTCTTCATTCAAGAAAGAGTTCGTTCAAGAAACCTTGAATGGAAAGGAAATTATTGTGGATGTAATTTTAAATAAACTAGATTCCTCTTCAGATATAGAATTTATTACTCAAGTCATAGATCGTACGGATGAAATAGTATTCGAAAGAAGAAAAAACGAAGTTATTTCGCAAGCAGAAGAAGAAGAGAAGAAAAAAATTGCGCGTGAATTGCATGATGGTTTAGGTCAAAATATGGTGCTATTGAATTTGCTATTCCAAAGCTTAAATCCAAGTGTTGAACAAGAAGGTCAATATGTTGAAGTTTCAAATTTATTACAAAATTGCATTCGTGAGCTTAAAGAAATTGCCTATAGCTTGCTGCCCCCTGAATTGGAAAATGGATTTTTAAATGCCATGAATCGCTTTTCAAATCGCATTAACACTTTGGGAAAAATAAATTTTATACTTGATATTGAAGATGGGTTTTTAGAATCTGATTTAGGTTCCATCGACAAGTTTAACTTGTATAGAATAGTGCAAGAATTTATAAATAATTCGATTAAACACGCTCAAGCACAAACGCTTACTTTTGAAATTTACAAAACAGAAAGTGATATTGTAATT
>JBIKQS010000195.1:0-4989 GCA_044349575.1 Crocinitomicaceae bacterium | reverse complement strand
CATCGGAGCAGGAAACAAATGTATTTTCTGATAATCCTACAATATGATTTACTGAATTGCGGTGTCCGCCTGATTTAAACTCTTTTTTTTCCAGAACATTTAAGGAATTTGAATCCCATATTTTTATTGATTTATCTCTACTTGCTGAAACAAAATTATGCTCATTTAATTGTATAATTGAATAAATAGGTCCTTTATGAGCGGGAATTCTTGAAATTAAGTTCTTTGAAAAAGCATCTAATATATATAAATATCCGTCGTAACCACCAATTACTGCAATTTTGTCTGTCATTTTAATCGCTTGTATTCCATCCGTATTGATAGGGATTTCGACTATTTGATTAAAAAAAACGAGATCAAAAAAGCGTATTTTACCATCTTTACAACCAATAATAAGTTCGTTATTTAAGTATTCTATGGCTCTTATTTTACCTGAATTCAAAGGAATTTGAAGGAGTAAAGATAAATTCGAACTATTCCAAATACAAACATTTCCATCTGCATCACCTGTTATAATAAGTTGCTTTTCTGGAATTTCAATAATTGTAAAAATTGCTGATTTATGATGTTGAATAAACTTGATTTCTTTTTTTTCTTTCGTATTAATGATGTGCAAATCTCCGTTTGAACATCCAATTACCAAAAGAGGATCTTGCGATAAGTGTAACATTGAATAAGCGGAATATTCAAGTTGGATAACAAAATTATCTTGTTTTAAATTAGTTAAATCCCAGCGTACGATAAACTTATCTGCACCACTTGAATAAATAGCATTGTTGTGCTTAGTAATGCAATAGACAGGACCGGAATGATCTGAAAATTCAAATTGTTTAATGAACATTATTCAGATAAATCAACTAAATCAGTAAGTTCGTTACAACGAAGTAATTCTGGATTAAGCGTAAATAACTCTTTTGATTTTAAAGGGTCGTTATCAACACAAACACTAAAAAGTGATCTAGCATCCTCTAGAGCCCCCATGAGCCAAAGTGTATTTACTTCCCATAGCCAAGACTCCGTATCTTGTCCATTTTCCAGGTTGAACGTATGGATAAAATCGTGACATTCCACAATATCTATCTTTACTAAACTTTCCATCAAGGATTTTAAACAATCCATATCACTTGGATCAATTTCCAAAGATTTACGCAAATGAGTAAGTCCTAGTTCAAGTTCATTGTTTTTAATAAAAACTGCACCAACTAAATGATGAATTACAGGATTTTCGGGATCTAAATCTAATGCCTTACTCATTAATACGATTGCCTCTTTCGTATTTTCTTGAAGATCAGCAATAATACCTAATCCTAACCAAGGTTCTGAAAATTCTGGAGAAAGTTCAATACTTTTTTGATAACAACTTTTACTTAATTCGTATTCATGAATATTCTCGTAAGATTCACCCAAATAACAGAGAGCTAACGGATCTTCACCATCGATTTCCATACATTTTTTAAAACTATCAATGGCTTGATGAAATTTGTCTGATGACAAGTAGGCATTTCCAAGATTAAAATAAGCCGCTCCAGCGCTTTCATTTATAATCAAACAATAATCAAATGCCCATATAGCTTTATCGTAATCATCTTTTCGCAAATAGAAACTACCTAATTGATACCATCCCAGATAGGAGTAAGGATTCTCATCAACAAACGCTAATATCTGTTGATTAATCTCTTCAATTCGTTCTGTTTTCTCCATACAATAACACAATTCTGAAAAGGCTATTTCATTTTTCGGATTGTGCAGTAAAGCATTTTTTAAAATGTCAATAGCTCCATCAAAGTCGTTTGTGTTTTCGTATTCCAAGGCTAAATCAACAAAAATTTCATCTTTTTCTTGATCCTCGCAGAGATCTAATGCTTGTTTGTAACATTTAATGGCATTTTTTGAATCACGTATTTGTCCGTAAAGAGCTGCTTTTGTTAATAAGAGTTCTGACTGATGATTCTCAATGGTATCCATTTGGCGCAATAACTCAATAGATTCCGATATCGAACCTAGTCCGGCTAGAGATTGTGCTTTTCTGAGGTAAAAAACTTGATTATGAGGAAGTTGGCTAATTCCATATTCCGATGCCGTCTTTGCTAAGGTGTAATTAGAATTAAATAAATAAAAATCAATAATTGATTCAATTCTATCGCCATCAATAAATCCTACCGCTTCACCTTTTAAATGCCTTTCAAAAAGTGCAATGTCGGATTTTAATTCTCTTTCTGAAAAATCTTCCTCGTCATCAAACATCCTCAATAGTTTTTAGTAAAATTAAAATATTCGCTACGAATTTTCTATTTATTTTCCTTGTCTTTATTCACAATAAATAGACATTTATCAACGATGTTTATTCGAAATTTGTCACATTACCCGATTCAACATTCCATTGATATTCAGTAACAATCGATCCATTTTTAGTAAATGTAGTTAATGATTTTGGAGATTCTTGCTTGATGTAAATGTCGTAATTGTTGTTTTCATCCACTTTTACACGTCGGGTAATTAATACTTGTGGCTTTCCCTTCTCTCCTTTACTAAATACTCCTTGTGTAATGCCAATCGGGTAGGTAACACCTTTTGCATTGGCTATTCCAGTTCCTTTTATTACGGGAGGTGGGGTTTGTCTGTATTCATCCATTTTTTTGGTGTTCTCAGCAACATATTTAGCGTTTTCATCTGTCATTTCATTGAGTGATGTTCGAACTACATAGCGCAAGGAATCATCACTTTTTTGATTTTTGCTAATTGTTTCAATACGTTTTTCACTTTCCTTGTTCATCTCAGATTTAACAAATGATCTCTCCTTTTGAAGTGTATCGATATTTTGCTTGATTTTTTTTACGCGATCTTCATTTGCCTCGTTTATCAAGTTAACTGAACTGTCAGTTTTTTCCAGGGATCGTTGAACATAAACTGCCATTTCATTGGTTTGATTGTTTTTTGATTCAATCACTTTATCTCGTTCCTTTTGAAATTCTCTACGATTACTATCTATAGATTGAATTACTCTCTCTTTTTCATTACCCATTTTTACTTGGGCTGAATCAATCGTTTTTAAATTTTTAATTACCTCGTCACCAATTTTTTTAACACGTCGATCAGCTTCTTGATTCATCGTATCTTTTTTTGCTTCAAATTCTTTTAATGGAGCCTTTTTCTCGTCCTCATAAGCTTTGTTCATTTGACTTATACCTGTTTTATAATCAATTGGGTCTCCAATATCGTCTAGCTTAAATGGATTCTGAACCGTAGTAGAAGTTGATGTAGATGAATTAAGGATTGGATTGCTGCTTGTGTTGATACCTTTTTTGCCATTATTTGCATCTGTAATGATTTTTTCAAGGTCTTGTTTTTCAGTACCCGTGAAAATTTTATTATTTCTTTTAATGATAAAATTTAAGCCATATTCAGCAGCAATTATCGCATCATCCCAAAGTTTTTTATTCAATAATTCATTGCCTTCAAGTAATTTTTCTAGAAAGCTTAATTTAATGCTTAGCTCCTGTACCTTTTTCTTTTCTTGATTACTTTGGAGCGGTTCTGCACTTAAGATATTCTTCGCTTTTGTTAAATCTTTATCCTTTAACGCTTGTTCAACCGATATAATTGAAGCGTTAAAATCAGGAGTTTGTCCATAAGAATGGAACGAAAAAGAGCAAAAAGAAAATAGAAAGAAAAACAACAAGAAATGCTTCATAATTTTGATATTTGTAAACCAAATGGTATTTGATCAACTAGTATAACAAATTTCATGAAAAAAGTTAACTTAAACAAATAATGCTTCAAATTAATCAATTGAGTTTTTGGGAAAAAAAATACTTCTTTGAAGGAATAGACTTTGTAATTGTTGGGGCAGGCATTGTCGGTTATTCAACAGCTATTCAATTGAAAAAAAAATATCCCAACGCCAAAATTGTTATACTCGAAAAAGGTTATCTTCCGTCTGGAGCAAGTTCAAAGAATGCTGGATTTGCCTGTTTTGGTAGTCCGACTGAAATTTATGATGATCTTACTTCGATATCTGAAGATGCTGTATGGAATACAATTGCAATGCGTTTTGAAGGACTTAAAGAGTTAAAAGAGACAGTCAAAAATTTTGATATTGATTATCAAAAACATGGGTCTTGGGATTTAATTCATAAAGATTTTTTCATTGACTATTTAAATGAAAAATGCGCTTATTACTTCGGAATCAATTCAATATATGCAGAAGATAAAAATGTAGGTAAAACATTTGGATTTAAAAATATTAGTACTAGTTACTTCAATCGAGAGGAAGGTCAAATAGATACAGGTAAATTAATTACAGCACTTCATCAAATCTCAACGAGTAGTGGAATTATTTCACTGTTTGGAATTGAGGTAATTAATTATGAAGATTTTCACCGTAATGTTATAGTTCATACTTCCATTGGTGAACTTGATGCTGCCAAATTACTTGTTTGCACAAATGGTTTTGCTGGTCGTTTTTTAGGCTCGGAAGTTAAACCCGCCAGAGCTCAAGTTCTTGTAACAACTGAAATTCCTGATTTGGCTATCAAAGGCACGTTTCATTTAGATCGCGGTTATTATTATTTTAGAAATGTTGGAAATAGAATTTTGTTAGGTGGCGGACGTAATTTAGATTTTGAAGGTGAAACCACCACTGAAATATTTACAACAGCAAAAATACAAGACGCATTGAATCATCTTTTGAAAACTACTATAATTTCTTCATATGACTATGGAATCGAGTATTCATGGTCTGGAATAATGGGAGTAGGGGAGACTAAGTCACCTATAATCCGTCAAGTTGGAAATAATGTTGCTTTCGGTGTTCGAATGGGTGGAATGGGAGTAGCAATTGGAAGTCTAGTCGGAAAAGAACTTGCTCAATTTTTTTAGTTCAAAAACTCATTTCATACGAACAACTACGTAAGTTACCTATGTAAACACCTAGTTATCGCTTAGTATGCTCCCGTATTTTACTGTTGTACATCCTAAATAATAGGATAA
>JBIKQS010000021.1:0-15671 GCA_044349575.1 Crocinitomicaceae bacterium | reverse complement strand
TATTGTAATGGGAATGTCAGCTGTGTTTGGAATGTTTGCGGGAGTATATCATTGGTTTCCTAAAATGTACGGAAGAATGATGAATACTCGTTTAGGTTATGCTCATTTTTGGATTACACTTGTTGGTGCTTATGGAGTATTTTTTCCAATGCATTTTGTTGGATTAGCCGGTGCACCAAGACGTTATTATGATTATTCAGTTTATAACGAATTTGATTCAAATTCATTTGCAATGATTATGGATTTAAATGTAATCGTTACGGTATTTGCAATAGTTGCTGCTTTAGGTCAAATTCTATTCTTATTCAATTTCTTCTATAGTATTTATAGAGGTCCTCGTGCTGTTCAAAATCCGTGGAATTCAAATACACTTGAGTGGACTACTCCAGTTGAGCATATTCATGGTAACTGGCCAGGAGAATTACCAACAGTACACAGATGGCCATATGACTACTCTAAACCTGGAGCAGCTGAAGACTTTATTCCGCAAACAGTTCCGTTAGCAGAAGGCGAAGAAGAACACTAGAAACAACCAATTTCGTATTGATTAAAAGCGAATTCATTTAAATGAGTTCGCTTTTTTTATTTTGTTTGATGAAGATATTTTGCAAGATCAACTAATCGGTTTGAATAACCTGCTTCATTGTCATACCACCCAACGATTTTTATCATTTTACCAACAATACTTGTCAGTTTAGCATCGAAGATACAGCTATGACTATTACCAATTATGTCAACAGAAACAATCGGATCCTCAGTATAAGCAAGAATACCTATTAAACTTGTTTCCGATGCTTTTTTCATGGCATTATTAATTTGCTCAATAGAAAGTACGTCTTCTGTGAATATGGTTATTTCAGTTAAAGACCCATCTGCTACCGGGACTCTAACGCTACCTCCACCTAATCGGTCATTTAATTCAGGAAAAATATGTACAATGGCTTTTGCAGCACCCGTTGAAGTTGGTACAATAGATTGTGCTGCCGCTCTCGCTCTGCGAAGATCTCTATGTGGGCTATCGTGTAAATGTTGATCTGTTGTATAACTATGAACGGTAGAAATGAAACAGCCTTCAATTGAACAAAGTTCTTTCATTACCTTAATCATTGGAGCTGCATTGTTTGTTGTGCACGATGCGTTGGAAATGATTCTCTCTGAACCATCCAATTTATGTTCATTAACCCCTAAGACAATTGTAGGAATATCTGAGGATGTTGTGGGAGCTGAAATTATGATTTTTTGATCGCCAGATATTTTGTGTAATGAAGCTAATTCTTTCGAAACAAATTTACCTGTACTTTCTATAATGAAATCAATAGCTGTATTTGACCATGGAATATCATTTGGAGTAGAATGTGAAACAAATTTAATAGTCTTGCCATTTTCGAAAACTAATCGATCTCCATCAATGGTAAAATTATGTTTTAATGCTCTGTGAATACTGTCGTATTTGAGTAAATGTGCAAGTGTATGTATATCTGATAAATCATTTATAACGGCAATTTCAATATCATCTGAATCTAACACGATTCTGGTGACATACCGTCCGATTCTCCCAAACCCATTTATACCAATTCGTATCATTGTACATTAACTAACATTAGGAATTCAAACTTTGCCCTTGCTTAAAATAGTATCTCTGATTATTGAATATCCAATTCATCAACGGCTTGAACTGCTTTCACTTCAGGTGCTGCAATTTTTATTGCATCTTCAAGACCTGCCTTAAGTGTCATTGCGCTCATTGAGCAATCTTTACAAGCACCCTTCATTCTTACTTTAACGATAAAATCAGGTGTTATTTCTACTAATTCCATGTCGCCTCCATCAGCGTGTAAAAAAGGCCTTAATTGTTCAATTGCTTGATTTACCTTGTTTAGCAGAGAAAGGTCTGATTGCGTATTCATAATGAACTTATTTATTCTTTTTTTCTTTTACGTTACTCAGTTCATGAATGAAATTAGCAACTAATTCATCAAAAGCGATCGAAATAGGTGTATTATCTTGATAAACCGCAGGTCTGCCTGCATCTCCAGCTTCACGAACACTCTGTACGATAGGAATTGCTCCCAAGAATGGAACGCCCATACCTTCAGCAAGATTTTTAGCTCCATCACGACCGAAAATATAATATTTGTTTTCAGGTAATTCAGCGGGAGTAAACCAAGCCATATTTTCTACAATACCAATAACTGGAGCGTGAAGTGAATCTAATTTAAACATGTTTACCCCTCTTCTTGCATCAGCCAATGCGACTTCTTGAGGTGTGCTTATAATCACAACGCCATCTAATGGTGCAGTTTGTAGAAGAGATAGATGGATATCTCCTGTCCCTGGAGGTAAATCAATTAATAAAAAATCAAGTTCTCCCCAATGTGCATCTGTTATCATTTGTGTTAGCGCCTTTGAAGCCATTGGTCCTCGCCAAACAACCGCATTATCATGATCTGTAAAAAAACCGATTGATAATAATTTTATTCCATGAGATGTAACTGGATTGATTTTGGATTCTCCATCAACGTCAATCATGGTTGGGCGTTCATGCAAGACATCGAACATAGTAGGCATAGAAGGACCGTAAATATCAGCATCAATTATACCTACAGAATAACCTGCTTTTAACAGACCACCCGCTAAATTAGCAGTTAGCGTAGATTTTCCAACTCCACCTTTTCCCGATGCAATTGCAACAATGTTTTTTACATCAGGTAAAACTTTTCTTCGCGCTTGTTTTGCCTCTGCAGCCATACCTTTAATCGTACAGAGGATTTCTATAGATTCGCCAAAAATACGCCTTAAGTTAAATTCAATTGCTTCTTGCATGCGTTTTCTTGCGTGAAGAGCAGGATTTGAAATACTTACTGTAAGAGTAATTGAATTATCTGTTAATTCCAGAAGTTCAATCAAATTTGCCGAAACAATATCTTTTTTGAGATCTGGTTCAGTGATATTGCCTAAAACTTCTAGTACACTTTCTCTGATTAAATTCATTTTATTGGTATTTCTTTTATTGATCGAAAAGATTTTTCGAAACATTCAATTACTTTTTTGCTGTTACCGGATTCAGTTGTTTTAAATTCATAATAGACACCGTTGATTTTTTTTTGAGCGTAGGCATGATAAGTAGGTGCAATTGTTCCGTCAACGTCTTTTATTTTTCGCTCATACACAATGAGTTCAGGTTCGTCGATTATAAATTTGATTGTATATATTGAATTCTTTGAATCCATTAATTTTGCTTTGTGATTACTTATTAAATTTTTCAAATCTCCGTAATCCTCTATCAAAAACACGAAATTAGGGCCAATGTTTATTTCCCATAAAAAATCTGCTTCATTGTGCTTTACTTCAGGAACAAAACTAGTACCGATACCGACTGTTTCATCTGGAAGCATAATAGTTGCTGGAATATCGTAATTGGATAAATCAAAAGTAAAATATTGGTAGTAGTCAAGTTTTTTTGTCTTGTTATCAGGATTCTTGTTTTCTTTCGACCCACAAGATGAAATTATAAGCACAACGAATAAAAGGTAGAATGAATATCTCTCCATAGCTAGAGTTTTCTTTTCAATTCAAAATTTTGTCCTAAATAAACTTTTCTAACTTGTTCATCTCCCGCTAAGTCTTCGGCTGATCCTGACTTTAAAATGCTACCCTCGAAAAGTAGATAAGCTCTATCCGTAATCGATAATGTTTCTTGAACATTATGATCGGTGATTAATATTCCGATATTTCGTTTTTTTAATTCCCAAACAATACTTTGAATATCTTCCACGGCTATTGGATCAACTCCAGCAAAAGGCTCATCAAGAAGTACAAATTTTGGATCCGTTGCTAAAGCCCTTGCAATTTCCGTTCGTCTTTTTTCTCCACCTGAAAGGCGGTTACCTAAATTTTTTCTTACGTGGGTAAGGCTAAATTCTTCCAATAGTTTTTCAAGCTTTTCCTCGCGTTGTTGTTTATTCAATTGCGTCAATTCGAGTATAGCCATTATATTATCTTCAACAGATAGTTTTCGAAAGACACTTACCTCTTGAGGCAAATAACCAATTCCAAGTTGCGCCCGCTTATACATAGGTAATTTTGTTATGTCAATTTCATCCAAAAAAACTGTTCCTTGATCGGGTTTAACAAGCCCAACAATCATATAAAATGATGTGGTTTTGCCGGCACCATTAGGACCCAGAAGACCTACTATTTCTCCTTGGTTAACCTCAATGGAAACTTTTTTCACCACTTGGCGACTACGATAACTTTTTGAAATTTCTTGTGTATGTAATTTCACGAGATAAAGATACTACGAGTTTATTAATTCAAAACTAGTAAAAGGAAAAATCAAGTGTTTAAAGTTTGAATAAAAGAAACATATTGGCAAAATATTTGTTTTGTAATAGTGTTACTATTAAATTTGTGTTAATTACTTTTATGAATCAGATTTTATCGAATATTTCAATTAGTATTAATAAAGAACTATATGTCAAAGACCCGCATACTTCTTTATTAGGTAAAAGTATTCTTAATGTAGCCATTGATTTGATTGATAATTTGGGATTTGAACAGTTTACGTTTAAGAAACTGGCAAATGAAATAAAAACTTCTGAGGCTTCCATTTACAGGTATTTTGAGAATAAGCATAAATTGTTGTTATATCTTACAAATTGTTATTGGGCAGGTATTTTAACCCGTTTACTATTTGAAACAAATAACATAATCGATCCAAGTCTCCGGTTGAAAAAAGCCATTCATATTTTAACTTCTTTTCCTGATCCTACCAGAGATTCTCTTTTTACAAATGAACAAATATTAAAGCGTATAGTAATAAACGAGGCAGTTAAAGCTTTAATAACAAAAGAGGTGGACCAGGAAAATCAAGTTGGTATATTCTCAGTTTATAAAGATGTCGTAAATGCTGTTGTAGTAATAATTTTGGATGTTAGCCCAAACTATCCATATCCTAATATGCTGGTGTCCAGTATGATAGAAGGAAGTAACCAACAGCGATTTTTTGCAGAGCATTTACCGAGACTAACAAATTCAAGGAAAGAAGAGGATTTAGTCGAGCATTTTTATTTGGATTTGGTATTTAAAACGTTAAAAAATGATTGAAGGAAAAGAAAGTGTTTTAACTCGCGTATGGAACTTATTGACTCCTGATAGGATTGAAATAAGGAACATCTATATTTTTGCCATCTTTAGTGGAATTATTTCTCTTGGTCTTCCGCTTGGAATACAAATGATAATTAACTTTATTCAACTTGGTCAGCTCAGTGCATCTTGGTTTTTATTGGTTGGACTTGTAGTTGCTGCTATTGGGTTTTCAGGCGTAATGAATATACTTCAATTGAGAATCACGGAGAATTTACAGCAAAGAATTTTTACGAGATCAGCCTTTGAGTTTGCTTATCGAATTCCAAAAATAAAACTGGAAGCGTTGCGCGACTTTTACCATCCTGAAATTAACGCCCGCTTTTTTGACACCTTAACCATTCAAAAAGCGATTTCAAAGTTGTTAATAGATTTTATGGCTGCCTCTCTACAAATTGTATTTGGGTTGGGTCTACTTGCATTTTATCATAGTTTTTTCATTTTTTTTGGTGTGGGGTTGTTGTTTTTACTCTACATCATAATCAGGTTAACATCAAAAGGAGGATACAAAACAAGCTTGAAGGAGTCTTCTCAGAAGTATAAAGTTGTGAACTGGTTAAATGAAATAAATATTGCAAGATCAAGTGTAAGAAATGCAGGCACCAATTTTCACCTAACAGTTGTTGATGAGAAGTTACAGGGGTATATCAATGCAAGAAAGACTCATTTCCGAATTTTAGTTCAACAGTATGGCTATTTAATTTTATTCAAAATTTTAATTGCTCTTTGCTTGTTGATCGTTGGTGGTTTATTAGTCGTGAATCAAGAAATGAACATTGGGCAATTTGTTGCTTCAGAAATTATTATCGTGTTGGTTTTGTCATCGGTGGAGAAGATAATATTGAATCTAGACCTAGTTTATGACGTACTTACCTCCATTGAAAAGATAGGCCAAGTGACGGATTTGCCAATTGAGGAAAGAAAAGGGAGTCAATTATTTGTGCATTCAGAGAAGGGTGTTCACGTGGAAGTAAAGGGACTAAGTTTTCGGATGGAAGAAACGAATATATCTGCATTAAATCACTTTTCTTTCATTGCCATGCCTGGCCAAAAAATCAGTATTGTTTCTGATTCGAGTCTTTCTAGTAAATCATTTTTTTTGATTCTATTAGGACATTTAAATAAGTATTCAGGCTCAATATTTCTTGATAATCAACCTTTGGATAATTTGGATCAAAATGAAATGCTGAAATCAACAGGTGCAGTTTTAGCAGAAGATAAGCTGATTTTTGGATCAATTAAGGAAAATATTCTATTTGGCAGAACTGATTTTCAATTGGTGGATATTATCGAAATTTGTAGACAGTTAGATATTGATAAAAGTATTGAACAACTTAAGGATAAGTATGAAACACTCATTAACCCTGACTATTTGGTAATTCCGTACGATGTTGAAAGAAAAATTCTTTTGGCGCGAGTTATGTTGACAAAACCAAAATTGATGTTGTTGGAAAACCTTTCCTCAGGAATGAATAATAAACAACTTGAATCATTGTTAACAACCATCAATTCAATTCAGGATTGCACATTATTAATCGCTTCACAGAATCCAAAAATTCATCGTATTTCTGATGTAATCATTGAAATTGAGAATGGCCAAATTGTTTTTAACGGTAGTTATGAATCGTATTCTAAAAAGTAAAAGTTATGCTTAATTTATCTCCAAATAATAAAAGTTCAATTGAAATTAACGACTATCAAACCTTGTCATACCTCGAAAAGAAAAGGTCTTCTAAAAAGTTGCTTTATTCGATATATGCGTTATTTTTTGTTGTTGATATCATCTTATTTTTACCATGGACTCAAAATATACGATCAAATGGAAAAATAACTACTTTGCGACCAGAACAAAGGCCACAAACCATTAATACCATGATTTCAGGAAGAATAGAGAAGTGGTTTGTAAAAGATGGTGATATTGTAAAGAAAGGCGATACCATTCTCTTTATTTCTGAGATAAAAGAGGATTATTTTGATCCAAATTTGATTGCGCGGACCAAGGATCAGTTGAAGAATAAAGAGATGTCCGTTACCTCCTATACTGATAAGATTAAATCGTTGGATAATCGTGTAGATGCGTTGTTGGACAACGGACAACTTCAGCTACAGCAAGCTAAAATTAAATTGCAACAAGCGGAATTAAAGGTAAGAGCGGATAGTATTGAATATTATACGGCCATTGAAAATAATAAAATTGCAGAGGATCAGTACAAGCGGTTTAAAAAATTAAAGGATGAAGGATTAAAGTCTCAAACTGAACTGGAAACAAGAAAATTGGCTCTACAACGTTCAGGTGCAAGCGAAATTTCTACCCGTCAGAAATATTTACAAAGTAAAAATGACATTATTGATGCAAAATTGGGATTCAATTCAGTAAGTGCAAAGTTTAGAGATGAAGTTTCTAAGGCAGAATCGGATAAATTTTCAGCACTATCTAGTATGTATGATGCGGAAGTTGACGTTACAAAGCTACAAACTCAAGTAGTTAATTATTCCGTTCGAAATGGAATGTATTTTATTTTAGCTCCGCAAGATGGAGTTGTAACGAAAACGTTATCGAGCGGCATTGGTGAAACAATCAAACAAGGCGATGCTATCGCAACCATTATGCCTGCTCAATATGATTTTGCTTTGGAGGTTTATGTTCGTCCTATGGATTTACCTTTACTTTCAAAGGGTCAACACGTTCGTATTCAGTTTGATGGATGGCCTGCAATTGTGTTTTCAGGCTGGCCAAACACAAGCTTTGGAACATTTGGAGGTGATATTTTAGCCGTAGATAATTTTGCAGGGGAAGATGGAAATTTTAGGGTTCTTGTTGTTCCTGACAAATCAGAACATAAATGGCCCGATAAACTGAGAGTAGGAGGAGGGGCTAAAACGATGATTATGTTGAATGATGTAAAAGTTGGATACGAACTTTGGCGTTTAATCAATGGCTTTCCTCCAGACTTTTATGCGGCTAAAAAAACAGAGATAAAATCGGAAAAAAAATCGGAAAAATGAGAATTTCTTTCATTCTAATCTTGATTTTAAGCTTCAGTTTCAATCTGAAGTCACAAACAACATTTTCGGATAAACAATTCTTCGAAATTGTTCTAAAAAATCATCCTTTGGCGAAGCAAGCTCAGTTACAGACTCAGTTTGGCGAGAAGGCCATATTGTATGCTCAAGGGGGATTTGACCCAAAAATATTTACACACACCTTACAGAAGAATTTTAATTCCGCTTCATATTATAATTTAATCCACACTGGATTGAAAGTTCCAACTTGGTATGGGCTTGAATTCAAAGGAGGTTTTGAATCCAATCAAGGTGCATTTTTAAATCCGGAAGAAAAAACGCCTTCAAGTGGTTTGGTGTATGCAGGAGCAACTGTCAATATTGGAAAAGGACTTTTTATCGATCAACGCAGAGCAGAATTATTTAAGGCGAAAGCATATTATCAAAGTACATTTTTTGAACAAAAACTTCAATTAAATGAACTGATTTATGAATCCGGATATTCCTACTGGGATTGGTTTTTATCTTTTCATTCTATGAAGATCTTAGATGAGGCCTTTCAATTAGCCAATGTTCGTTACGATGCCGTTAGGCGTACAGCTGATTTAGGTGATAGACCCGAAATTGATGTGGTTGAAGCAGGATTGCAAGTTCAAAATCGTGAATCGATGTTATTGAGTTTTCAAGCTGAATTTAAAAGTTCAGGGTTTAAGATTTCTACGTTTTTATGGAATGAACAACAAGTTCCCCTGGATTTAGATAGTCTTACGATTCCTGTGAAAATTGAAATATTGGAAAAAGATTCACTTTCCTTATTGTCCAATCAAGAAATTGATACGGCAATTGCAAATCATCCTTATCTGCAAGTCACAAATTTTAAAATTAAAGGATTGGAAATTGAGCGAAAACTGAAAAAAGAACAATTAAAACCTGAATTAGCTGTTAATTACAATTTTTTAAACCAACCAATTCAAAACAATCCTTTCGCTAATATGTCCATTAACAATTATAAATGGGGTTTGACTTTCGAAATGCCAATTTTACTTCGTAAAGAGCGAGGTGACTTAGCAAAAACAAATTTAAAATTACAGGAGGAGCGTTACAATTTAGAGAATAGTAAAGCTTATATTGAGTTTAAAATTCGAAATGCCTTTGTTGAGTATAACAACGCATTGGTTCAGGTTGATATTTTTGAAAAAACGGTTGTAGACACCAAGCGATTGTTAGATGCTGAAAAAGAAATGTTTGAAACAGGTGAAAGTTCGTTGTTTCTTATTAATGCTCGAGAATTGGCTTATATTCAAGCGAAATTGAAATGGGTTGAAAGTATTGCAAAATCGAAAAAAGCCTTTCTTTCTCTGAAGTTTAATTTAGCGCAATTGATCTAAGTATTCTGAAATGGATTTTGCTGGTCGAAAATTAGTCATTGCAACAAAACATGACAAACAAACAGTAATCGGGCCTTTAATTGAAACGTTTTTGGGTGCGGAGTGGTTTCTCAATTCTTCTTTTGATTCAGATCAATTAGGAACATTTAGTGGAGAAATAGAGCGCAAAGACGATCCTTTGACCACGTTAAAGAATAAATGTCTTTTGGCAATGGAGCTGTCTAATTGTGATTTAGGCATTGCAAGTGAAGGATCATTTGGACCTCATCCAACTCTGTTTTTTGGACATGCTGATGATGAATGGATAGTTTTTATTGATAAAAAAAACGACCTAGAAATTTATGCTCGTGAACTTTCAACCGATACTAATTTTGGTGGTTCAGTAATAAAAAATCTTGCTGAGGCAAGGGATTTTGCATCAAAGCATGATTTCCCGAATCACGCTCTAATATTGAAAAATCAGCATGAGGACTTTGATTACATCAAGAAGGGAATTAAAAATCATTCAGATTTAGAGAACTATTTTCAAGAATGTTTTTCAGAATATGGTTCTGTATATTTGGAAACAGATATGCGAGCAATGTACAATCCAACTCGGATGAAAGTGATTGAAAAAGCCGCTCAAAAGTTAATGGAAAAAATCAACAGTAAGTGTCCAGAGTGTCATATACACGGATTTTCTGTTACCGAAGTTAAGCCTGGATTGCGATGTGAGTGGTGCTCTTCTCCTACAGACTCAATTCTGTATCATTTGCAAACTTGCCAGAAATGTGGGTATTCTGATAAGTTGTATTATCCAAACGGTAAGAAGTTTGAAGACCCAATGTATTGTTCGTTTTGCAATCCATGAATTAGTCAAATTCAATCGGACTATCACAAATTTCACCCTTACAACGATATAAAACAGTTTTTGAAGTAACCGTCTTTTCTTGTAAAATGGGTAATGAAAACGCGTTTCCTCCAGAATAAATTGTTCCTATTTTGAATTTATTATTCCTATTTTGTCTGATTTTATTCGCGTTTGGACCAACTATTTCAATTTCTTCGATGGAATCAATGAGTTGCAAGAGTAGCAAAGCCCAATTCGAATAACCAGAACCATACATTTCCATTCCTTCATATACATTTGCCAACATTTGTTCCGCGTTGTCCTTCCATTCTGGCTTTCGATAAAAATAAGATAGTTTATGAAAATTGTGCGCCATTACCGAATTACTTGCGGGAATTACGTTATCATTCAATTCCATTTTTCGTGCAATTAGCTCCGTATCTTTTGATGTAAAATAACACATTTTGGTATGAGAATCTTGAAATTCATTTTCAACAGTTTCAGTGAGATTTTTGGCAATTTCCATCCATTTTTCTTCAAAGGTAACTTGATATAAATCGATAAATGCTTTGATTACAAATACATAATCTTCCAAAACTCCTTTGATTTTAGACTTTCCATTTTTATAAGTCCTCCAGAGTGTATAGTCTGATTTTAGTTGTTTGTTTTCAATCCAAGTTGCTGCTTTTCGTGCCAATAGAACAAATGATTCATCATCAAAAGCACTATACGCCTCGCAAAGACCGGAAATCAGAATTGCATTCCAGGAAGTCAGACACTTATCATCCATTCCCGGTTTGATTCGTTTATCCCGAACATGCAAGAGTCTTTCGTTGATAGATTGCACATTTTTTTTAAAATCTTCAATCGTATAAGATTTTCTTTTTGCAAATGATTCGTCAGTTTCGTTTTTAAGAAGTATGTATTTTTCGTCTTCCCAATAACCAAGTTGATTGATGTTGTAATATTCCTTCGCCCAGTCAAAATCCTGTCCTAATATTTCTTTTAATTCTTTAAGATTCCAACAATAAAATTTACCTTCCTCACCCTCACTATCTGCATCGAGCGCACTGTAAAAAGCATTTTCATTAGACAACATCTCTCTTTGTAGCCAGTTCAGGATACCATAACATGTTTCTTTGTACAGTTCTTTTTTAAAGTATTTATAAGCCTTAGCATAAACTTCCAAAAGTTGACCATTGTCGTATAGCATTTTTTCGAAATGAGGTACTTTCCAAAGCATATCCACTGAATAACGGGCAAAGCCACCGCCAATTTGATCGTAGATTCCTCCCATTGCCATTTTGTCTAGTGTGAGTTCAACATATCCTAATGTTTTTTCATGTTCCTGCCATACCCCGTAACACAATAAAAAGTCTAAATTGGATGGTAAAGGGAATTTAGGAGCTCGGGTTGGACCACCATGAGAAAAATCAAAAGAATGTGACCATCGTAAAACCAGTTCATGCAGTTTTTCAGTATCCCAGTTTTCAATAGATGCAGGAGTTTCAATTAATTCAGATTGTTTTACTCCCTCTTTTAATTTTCCGGCATATTCATGCACTTTTTCTGTATCATGTTTCATCGTGTGAACCAACGAGCGTAATACGTGTACCCATTGATCTTTTGGGAAATAGGTTCCACCATAGACTGGACTACCATCCGCCATAGTAAAACAATTCAGAGGCCAGCCCCCTTTTTGTGTCATCAATTGAACGGCAGTCATATATACCTGATCCACATCCGGATGTTCTTCTCGGTCGACTTTAATATTGATAAAATGTTCATTCATCAAAGAGGCAACTTCTTCATTTTCAAAACATTCGTGTTCCATGACATGACACCAATGGCACGCTGAGTAACCAATACTTACAAGAACGAGTTTATTTTCTTCGCGTGCTTTTTCAAATGCCTCTTTTGACCATGGAACCCAATTTACTGGATTATGAGCATGTTGAAGTAAGTAAGGAGAAGATTCGTGAATCAGTTCGTTGGAGTGCATAAATAGGGATTATGTTATCAATTAACCAAAATTAAGCAGGCTTGTTTATGAAATGACCACGGGATTGATTTTATTTTATACTTTTATGATTAAAATAAAATTTAATACTATGAAATATATTCTTTTTTCAGTTCTTACAGTTACCTTAATGTCTTGTGGTGGTTGGTCTAAGGGGCAAGAAAATGCATTTTTAGAAAGTTGCAAAAAATCCCCATCATTTGATTGCGAATGTTCGTTAAAAACTGTCAAGGAGAAATATCCAAATGCAAGTGATTTTAACGAAAAAGGCGGAAAAGATTTAGAATTGGCTAAAAAGATAGGAGAAAAGTGTTCTAAATAAAGTCCTTGATTAGAAGTAATTTTTTTTAGCCTAAAATTGCATTGTATTTTCTTCTACTTTTGTTTTATCGAATAGATTTTTACGAATGAAACAATACCACGATTTACTTCAACATATTTTAGATGAAGGAACGAAAAAAGAGGATCGTACAGGGACTGGCACCATTTCAGTTTTTGGCTATCAAATGCGTTTTGACTTAAATGAAGGCTTCCCTTGCGTAACCACTAAAAAATTGCATCTTCGTTCAATTATTCATGAACTTTTGTGGTTTTTGAAAGGTGACACTAATATCCAATATTTAAAAGAAAACAATGTTTCCATTTGGGATGAATGGGCGGATGAAGAGGGTAATTTAGGTCCAGTTTACGGCTCTCAATGGCGAAGTTGGCCCGCAGCAGACGGAAGACACATTGATCAAATTAAACAAATTTTAGATCAGATTAAAAACAATCCGGATTCGCGAAGAATCATTGTTTCAGCCTGGAATGTTGGGGAAATTGATAAAATGGCTCTTCCTCCTTGTCATGCTTTTTTTCAGTTTTATGTGGCAGATGGAAAATTGAGTTGTCAACTTTATCAGCGAAGTGCAGATACTTTTTTGGGAGTTCCGTTTAATATTGCTTCGTATGCACTTTTAACCATGATGATAGCACAAGTTTGTGGCTTAAAACCGGGAGATTTTGTTCATACGCTGGGAGATGCTCATTTGTATTCAAACCATTTGGAGCAAGCAAGATTGCAATTAACAAGAGATTTCAGACCCCTTCCACAAATGAAAATCAATCCAGACATTAACGATTTATTTGATTTTAAATACGAAGACTTTGAATTAGTTAATTACGATCCACACCCACATATTAAAGCAGCTGTTGCCGTATAATTATGAAAGTAGCACTAATAGTAGCAATAGATGCAGAGCGGGGCATTGGAAAAAATAACGATTTGATGTGGCATCTGCCAAATGACATGAAATTTTTTAAGGACACTACACAAAATCAAATTGTGGTTATGGGTCGTAAAAATTACGATTCTATACCGGAGAAATACCGGCCATTGCCAAATAGATTGAATGTAGTTTTAACGAGAAATACTGATTTTCAAGCGCCAGATTGCGAAGTTTTTACATCTTTAGAAACTTGTTTTGATTATTTCAAGCATGAAACAGAGAAAACTATTTTCATTATTGGTGGCGGAGAAATCTATAAAATGGCACTTGAATCTGGACGAATAGAAGAAATGTATGTTACTTATATTGACAAGATATATGGAGCAGACACCTTTTTCCCTTTATTCGATGATAAAGAATGGAAATCTGAAGAAATTCTTAATCAGGACATTGATGAAAGGCATGATGCATCATTTGTTATTTTAAAACATACATTAGTCTAATGATTAATTGCGTTTGAGCGCAAAGTTATCTTTACGTTAATAATGAACTTAAGATTAGTTCACTTCAAATCTTGCCTTTACATTTGTTAAAAAATTATTATTATGGCAGGTGGATTTTTAAAATATTTTTTACCGAAAGACAAAGTTTTCTATTCTTTATTTGAAAACGCATCAGTGAACCTTGAGTTAATGGCTCGCAAATTTATTCAGGTTGTACAAGAGCCTGATTTCAATAAAAGAGCCTCCATTATCAAAGAGATGGAAGATTTAGAACATAAAAATGACGAAATCACGCATCACATATTCATAGAGTTAGGAAGAAATTTCATTACACCATTTGATCGTGAGGATATTCATAGTTTGGCTTCAGCATTGGATGATATTGCCGATTATATTTACGGGGCGGGTAAGAAAATCAATTTTTATCGCATAGATCCACTAGAGGATGAGGGAATCCAAAAGTCGGCCCATGCAATTTTGGAGGCTGTTTTGGCTGTTAAAAGTGCCGTGGCAGAAATAAGAAATTTGAAAAATACGCACAAGATTGTGGAGTGTGTTATTAAAATTAATAGCATTGAAAATCAAGCGGATGAAATTTTCGATGCAAGTATTGAGAAGTTGTTTGATTCAGATGTTGACGCTAAAGAACTGATAAAGAGAAGAGAGATTTATCAAGTTTTGGAGATAATTACAGATAAATGCGAGGATGCAGGAAATGTGATTGAGTCAATCGTTGTAAAATACGCATAGAAATTTAATTCTTAAAAATTATGTTTACTCTTTTATTAGTAGTAATAATTATTGCCTTGCTATTTGACTTAGTTAATGGCTTTCACGATGCGGCAAACTCAATTGCAACTGTTGTATCGACAAAGGTATTAACACCATTTCAAGCCGTTATTTGGGCTGCTGCCTTCAACTTGCTAGCTTTTTGGGTTTTTGATATGAGTGTAGGAAATACTGTTGCCAAAACAGTTGATAATAATGCTATTGATTTATGGGTTATATTAGCCGGATTGTTGGCAGCTACTTTTTGGAATTTATTAACATGGTGGTTAGGAATTCCTTCCTCGTCATCCCATACGCTGATTGGTGGATTTGCCGGGGCCGCGGTAGCACATGCAGGATTTGATGTGATTGCTGGTGCTGAGATAATCAAAGTAGCATTGTTTATTTTTTTAGCACCCTTTATTGGTGGAATTATTGCTTTGGTTATTGCTTTAGTAACTATAAGTAGATCTTTTTGGAAAAAAATGTTTTTTATTGGTGTTTTAACAGCCATTACAATTAAAGGAATGTTGTACATGGTTGATTATTTGGATGTTAAACCCATCATGATGTACATTGTAATTGGAATGATTTCAATTTTTGTACTTGTATACATATGGTATGAAATAGCTCACGGAAAAAGACCATCCTCCGTGAAAGAAGCAGGAATGCATAAGAAATTACAATTACTTTCATCAGCAGCATTTTCATTGGGACATGGTGGAGCGGATTCTCAAAAAGTAATGGGTATTATTTGTGCGGCGTTATTGGTTTATGGTAACCTAGAACGTGAAGGAAAATTGTCTG
>JBIKQS010000194.1:0-5001 GCA_044349575.1 Crocinitomicaceae bacterium | reverse complement strand
CGTTAACTCAGAATACGCCTTTGTTTTTAGTAGAAGCTCTAACTTTTCATCCATAGCTTATGTATTAACAGTATTAAATTCTTTCAGTTTTTCTGCCAAGTATTTTGTAGCATAAAATAAACGCGATTTAACCGTTCCTTCATTTATAGCTAATACTTCAGCAATTTCTTTTATCGAAAGGCCGTCTAAATGTCTCAACGTAAAGACCTCTTGATGTTCAGGTTTTAATTCGATCATACTTTTTTCAAACTGATCACCAAAATGACTCATTTGAACCTCATTCAGAACATCAACACCTTTATCTGAAATTGAATAAAATTGGTCAACACCTAAAGAGGTGCCTTTGCGAACTTCTTGTTTCTTATATTCATTTTTACACATATTACAAGCTACTGAGTATAACCAAGTTTTAAAAGATCTAGTGGCATCAAATGCATCAGGATTATGAATGAGTTTAACAAAAAGATCATGAACAAAATCCTCAGATTTAACTTCGTTTCTCCACAGCATTCTCATAAAATAGCCTTTCAATGCTTTAGCGTATCGTTTGTAAATTTCATCAAATGCTTTTTTATCACCTCTTGCAAGAGATTGCATTAATTTCTCGTCAGAAAGTGAACTATATGAAGGTTTAAATAATTGCATGAAATTTTAGTCCTTCAATTTTTTGAGTTGCTCGGTTATTTTAGACTTTTCGGCAATTTTTGTTATCCAATCGTCAACCTCTTGTTTTTTATCGAATTGCTTTTTATCGTGGTACAGTTGCTTCAATTCCAAAAGTAATGGCAAATAATTTTTTGATAGTTTATCAGCAAAACCGTCTTCAGAATGCAATATTTTTTTTGTCAATTGATTCTCCCAGAGCATTTGATTGTACTCATCTAAATTTATTTCATTCCCTGGTATAAAAACTAACCCGCAAATCCCCAAGTCAATCGACTGGTTTAGAAAATAATCTTTTGGGATCGTCATGGACAAGGCAATTTTTTTTGTTGGGTTTAGTTTAACAAAATCAGCTAAAAATTTGGTGTCAATCGCTCCGTTGTATGAAAGTTGATATCCTTTTTCTATCAATAGATTTCGATATTCTTGACTCTGGCAAAAATCTAAATTAATAACGGTAACATCTGTTCGTTCGTTGTAATTTAATTGATTAAGTAAAACGGAGTAGGTATCGTCAAAGCTGTGTGTAATTAGAGTTGAGTTTTCGGGGGTAGAAATTAGTAAATCGGATCCGTAATCGATAAATTCTTCTGTTAATTGATTTTGTTGAACGAGATCATTCAAAGTTGAAAGTATGAAGGTTGAATCAGAAGTAATTACGTAATAAGCAACGAGCTGTTTTTGAACATCTATGTCATCTTTATTCAATTCACTGGCCTGAGAAAGATGATACTGGTTTTTAACGTCATAATTCCCGGCTTTTACCTTCATGAGGTGGTAATCAAATGAAGTAGAATCAATATTCCCAATGGTCTGAAGGGTTTTGTTTAAATCTTCCTGTTGCTTTTTGGTTGGATTTCGTTGATTTTTTTGGGTCCTGATTTCGTTATAAACAAAAGAAAAATGTTGATTTAATGCATTTAGTGAGGAGATTTTTTGTGTATTTTCTTGATAAAACACTTCGTCTTTATTCCTTTTGGTTTGAGATTTTTCTTTACTCTTGATTTTTATGGATTCTTCTTTTTTCTCCATTTCATCATCACCTTCATCATTTATATTGAATTGAATTGTGTCTTGAATTAATGGCATTGCCGAATTGGAATTAGAATTTGTATTAATTTCAAACAGAGTAGGGGTATTTCCAGTATTAGAATTATTTGTTGCATTCCCATAATTTCCTTGTGCATAACAGAATTGAACACCACAAAAAAAGGAGAATAATAAAATTATTATTTGCATAAAATATTTTTCGGCTTCTTACAACTGCAAAAGATAAACGTTCAATAAAGTTCGAAAAAAAAGTTGAATTGTTCAATTTTAGGAATCCAACTCAGGTGCAAAAAGAAATTTATTGGGTGAGACTAAATTTGTTTTAACAGCATACATAACTATTCCGGCGGTATTTTTAACACCTAATTTTGCCATGATATTTTTCCTATGTGTATTAACAGTATGGCTACTTAAAAACAATTGATCGGCTATTTGTGGATTGGTATTTCCTTCGGCAATTAATTTTATGATTTCATTTTCGCGATCAGATAAAACTACTGGTTCGCAGGTAAATGAATCAAAATCAATATCATTGACGTCAATGTTTGCACGTTGAATAGTTTCTAAAATTTGTCCGCAGAAAAATTTATTACCATTAAATGTTTCTTCTAATGAATTGATAATTTCTGAAAGTTCACAATCTTTTTTAACGTAGCTAGTTACTCCTGATCTCAATGCATCAACTAGCGTTTGGGCAGATTGCTCGGGGGTTAGTGCAACAAATCTTACGTTTTTATTACTGTTTAGTATTTTTGGTATAACTGAAATATCAAATCCAGTGGCTGAATAGTCTATTAGGACAACAGCCTCGCCAAAACTTTCAATGATTTCTTGCAATTCCTCATTATTGCGTGCCTCACCAACAATTTTCCAGCTTGAATTTGAAGAAATTATCGCTCTCAAACCCAAACGGATTAATTCATTGCTATCAGCTAAAATAATGTGCATTTATTTAGAATGATTTTAAACAAGACAAAAATAAGTAATTCAAACGAAGTGAGAAGCTTTCAGATGAAGAAATTATTAACGCACTTCCAGAATAAAACGAACTTGGCATTATTTTGATTGGATTATTGAATGTCTCAAGCTCATTTTTGGCAAATTGGCAACAAAAAATACGTATATTTGACTCTCAAAATTCAAGGTATGTACGGAAAAATTAAGACGCATTTGTCTCAGGAGTTAAGCGATATAAAAGAAGCAGGAATTTTTAAAAGAGAACGAATCATAACCACTCCGCAAGGTGCAAATGTACATGTGAGTACAGGTCAAGATGTCGTTATCATGTGCGCTAATAACTATTTGGGTTTATCTTCCCATCCCGAAGTTATAGAGGCTGCAAAAGATGCATTAGACACACATGGATTTGGAATGTCTTCGGTGCGATTTATTTGTGGAACACAGGATATTCATAAAACGCTTGAAGAAAAAATAGCTCAATTTTATGGAACTGAAGATACGATTCTTTATGCGGCTGCATTTGATGCGAATGGTGGCGTATTCGAACCTCTTTTTGGTGAAGAGGATGCAATCATTTCAGACGAATTGAATCATGCTTCAATCATTGATGGAATAAGACTTTGTAAGGCTCAGCGCTATCGATATAAGCATTCTGATATGGCAGATTTAGAAGAACAATTGAAAAAGGCACAAAATCAACGACACAGAATAATTGTAACCGACGGCGTATTTTCAATGGATGGTGACATTGCTAAAATGGATCAGATCTGCGACTTAGCAGATAAGTATGATGCGATGGTCATGACTGATGAATGTCATTCTGCAGGATTTATAGGAAAAACAGGAAGAGGTGTTCCTGAGTATTGTGGAGTAATGGATCGTGTAGATATAATTACCGGTACCCTCGGTAAAGCACTTGGTGGAGCTATGGGAGGTTATACGACAGGTAAGAAAGAAGTAATTGAAATGTTGCGCCAACGATCGCGACCTTATTTGTTTTCAAACTCGCTTGCCCCTTCTATTGTTGGAGCTGGAATCAAAGTATTTGACTTGCTATCATCAACAACGGAATTACGCGATAAACTAGAGGAAAACACCAACTATTTTAAAGAGCGTATTATTGCTGCAGGGTTTGATATTAAACCAGGGGATTCACCAATTGTACCAATCATGCTTTATGATGCAGCCTTGTCTCAGAAATTTGCAGATATGTTATTACATGAAGGCGTTTATGCAATTGGTTTCTTTTATCCCGTTGTCGCAAAAGGACAAGCCAGAATCCGAACTCAAATTTCAGCAGCTCACACTATTGCAGATTTGGATAAAGCAATCGCGGCATTTATTAAAGTAGGTCGAGAACTACAAGTGATTCCTGCTTAAGGAATTAATAAAATAGATTCATAAAAAAAACGGCTTCTAAGAAGCCGTTTTTTTTATGCGAAGTGATTACTTATTTTTTTAAGAACATAGTATATACATAATATCCACCAACACCTAACACGGCTGCTCCACCCAAAATATAATAAGTCGGTGATTTCTTTTCTTTGAAAGAATCTACATTTAAAGTTGAACTTTTAACACCATTAATTTCTGTTAAAAGAACTGTAACATCATAATTTCCTCTACCTCTATTCAAACGGTCTTTAGATTCATTTACTTTGTTTTCAAAATCTTTGGATTGTGCTGATTTAATTTGCACTTGTTCATTTTTCACAAATACTTGACCTTTTTCTGTTCTCTTTGATCCCGCAAAAACAAACGAATCTTTGGTAAACATATTCACACCATTTTCTTTGTATTTTGAGAAATATGAATTTGAGATTGAACGCTGAATTCGTTCATTTAGTGGTGTTTCTTTACTGAATGAAGTTGTTAACTTACCGGTCGTATCTACAGTAACATCAACGCGTAAATCCAAAGTGTAATCCTCTTTTATATCCGATAACCCATTTGATAAACCACTTTCAACGGAATTTTTCAACTTTGCATATTCATCTGCACTTACTTCCTTGAGCGCAAAAACGTTTCCAGCACGACGCTTATTAAAAGCTTCTTTTGCCTTTCTGTCTGCTACGATTTTTGCAGCAAGTTCTGTTTTGAACTTCGCTAAATCTTTAACATCCTTATTTTTCACTTCAATCCATACTAATTGGTCTCTTTTTTTTGCATCATATTTAGTTTGAACAGAAACATAATCTTGCAAGAAAGTTGTTGACATAATTTCACCTGAAGTAACATTTTTAGCATCTATGGTTGGCATCCAAAATCCACCGTAAAACTCACCAATATAATCAGCTAAACCATTGAATCGAGCAGAAAAAATGAAGC
>JBIKQS010000193.1:0-5027 GCA_044349575.1 Crocinitomicaceae bacterium | reverse complement strand
TTACATAATAAAGTCCAAGCCCAAATCCCTTGACATTATGAAGGTTGCCTGTGGGTACGCGGTAAAATTTCTCAAAAATATGGTGTAAATTTTCTTTAGAAATACCAATGCCATTATCTGTTATCTCCACCATCAAGAATTTCTTATCTGATTTGGTTTGAATAGAAATACTAGGTTCTTTTTCGCAATATTTGGTGGCATTATCGATGAGATTGAAGAATACATTGGTTATATGAACTAAATCACCGAAAATAATAGGATCCTCGGCTTCAGAGGTTAATTTAATTTTTCCACCTTTTATTTCCTGACTAAATTCAAAATTTTCTTTTACATCTTTGAGGATTTCATGAATATTAATATTTTCATTTTTTAAAACCACTTGTTCACGATCCAGTTTTGCCACATTTAAAACTTTTTCAACCTGATTTTCAAGTCGTTTATTTTCCTTGTAAATAATAGATGCGTAGCGTTGTATTTTGTTTATATCCGTTAAATTATCCGGTCGCATCAACATCTCTGAAGAAAGGCCAATAGTTGAAATAGGCGTTTTGAGTTCATGCGTCATATTATTGATAAAATCATTTTTTATCTCCGATAATCGTTTCTGTTTTACTATAATGTTAATGGTAAAAATAAAAAAGACAAGTATTAAAATAGCAATTAAGATTACGTAAATCCAAGGGGAAAAAGTGGTGTCTAATGATTTTAAAGTGTCAAAATTTGTATGAGGAAAATACACCGTAAAATAGTGACCGTCAAGCTTTTTAGTCAACCTGGGAGAGGTTACTTTGATAGATTTTGGCGCATTTTGAAAAGCACCTTGTTCCTTATACTGAATGAGATCGCTATACAACATTTTTTCAGCAAAACAGTCGTACATACCAACTTGAAAATCTTGATTTATCTTGTTGTGATAAAACTCTCGCTTTAGAATAGTTTCTAAATAAAATAGTTGAAGTTCATCACTAATTTCAACCAAAAAATAGTTATCACCTAATTGTTGAACTGCACCGTATTGATCTGTGCTATCAGCCGTTTGCTTAGAAATAATTCGTCGTGTGTTTTGGAGAGACGAAATAGTTTGACCGATAAAATGCTTTTTGTTTAGTTCAACTTGCTTCTGTTGAATTTCAACATTTTCCTTTTGCATCAACTGCGTATTTCTAATCCATATAATTTGAATTATTAAAATGCAGACCATGGAAATGATTGCAAAAAGGATGACCATATTTATAGTTCTAACCTTCATTTATGTAAAGACAATATTCATTTCAAAAGTTGATTTTTCAAAGATAAAAATTCAAGTTGGTCTTGGGTGTTAAAAAAATCGTTAAGTTTATTTTTATTTGCAAAATGATCGAAAAAAAATCAATTTGGAGCATTATCACTGCCTCATCTTTGGGGACTGTTATTGAATGGTATGATTTCTATATTTTTGGAAGTTTAGCTCCGATAATCGCAACTCAGTTTTTTCCAAAAGAAAATCCTACGGCAGCATTCCTTGCTACCCTGGCGGCTTTTGGAGTTGGATTCGTTATTCGTCCGTTCGGAGCGCTGGTTTTCGGAAGATTAGGAGATTTGATGGGGCGTAAATCGACCTTTTTGTTGACGCTAATCCTTATGGGTGTTTCAACATTTGCAATTGGACTAATTCCGTCCTATGAATCTATTGGAGTTTTGGCGCCAATTATTGTTTTTGTCTTGCGAGCCCTTCAAGGATTGGCATTGGGGGGTGAATATGGCGGTGCTGCAATTTACGTAGCAGAACATGCACCGGAGGGTAAAAAAGGGTATTTCACCAGCTTCATTCAAACCACCGCCACTTTTGGTCTTTTGCTGTCGTTGGCCGTTATTTTACTTTGTAAGTATTTTGTCCCAGAAGGTCAATTTGAAGAATGGGGTTGGCGTTTGCCATTTTTGGTTTCTGTCATTTTGGTGATTGTTTCCTATTTCATTCGAACAAAAATGGATGAATCTCCGGTTTTTCAACAAATGAAAGCAGCTGGAAAAACAGCAAAAAATCCGTTAAAGGAAAGTTTTACGAAGTGGAAAAACTTAAAATTAGTGCTCATCGCATTATTTGGAGCAGCTGCTGGACAAGGAGTAATCTGGTACACAGGACAATTTTATGCGATGAACTTCAGCATAAAAACCCTCCACATTCAAGAAGATCAAATACAATATATGTTGATCCCAGTGCTATTATTAGCAACACCATTTTTCATTGTTTTTGCCAAGTTATCAGATCGTATTGGTCGGAAAAAAGTAATGATGACGGGAGTTCTGTTGGCAATCTTGCTTTACATTCCAATTTACAAACAAATGAGTTCTTTAGCCGATTGGCGCTCGTGGGAACAAAATCCTGAGAATTATCATACACAAACCTCTTATAAGGAAACAGATAATAATCCGGAAACTTCCAAAGGATTTGTAACAGTAACGAACAAAACATCCTATATAAACGGATGTAAGCGCATTGAAACCATGAAATTGGAAAATAGCAGTAAAGGAAGAAATGCTGTTGAAACCAAACAACAAATCTTTTTAAGCTCTTCAAAGCTCGTTTATTTGGGATTTCTGATTTTCATTCAGCTCATTTTTGTTTGCATGGTTTATGGACCGATTGCCGCATTTTTAGTCGAGTTATTTCCGCCGGAAATTCGCTACACGTCTCTTTCGCTTCCTTATCACATTGGTAATGGTGTTTTTGGTGGATTGACACCGCTAATAGCTGAGATTTTAGTGCTTAAATTTAATAATCCCTTGGCGGGACTTTGGTATCCCATTGCTATTGGAGCAATTACGTTTGTTGTAGGAATGATTTTTTTAACCAATTCAAAAAAATCAGTTCATAGAAAATGATTATTCCCTTTAAAACTCCTCAGTTCATTTGGAATTCTTAATTTTGCTAACCTTATTTTAAAACTATGGAAGCCTTAACAATTATATTTACAGCACTTATTTCTTCAGGTGGAGTTATTTTAACAGCATATTACCTTTTAAAAAGAGAAACCGATCGCGAAAAATTGAACTTGCAGTTAGAGCTGCGTAAAAGTCGACAAGAATATTTTTTACCAAATAGGGTAGAGGCCTACCAACGAGCTATTCTTTATTTAGAGAGAATACATCCAAATAGCCTAATAATGCGTGTACACAATCCGGGATTGCCTGCACGTGCGATGCAAGCAGAATTGCTTAAGACCATTCGCGAGGAATATGACCATAATGTTGCTCAGCAATTATTTGTGTCTCCACAAGGCTGGAAAATGTTGCGCGATTCAAAAGATGAGACGATTAAAATCATTAACATTGCGGGAAATCAAATGAGTGAAACGTCGCTAAGCAATGAGTTAGCTACAAAAATATTTGAATTGATTGGTGAAATAGGCCAATTACCAACGGAAATCACTGTTGAATACTTGAAAAAAGAACTACAGGATTTATTCTAAGCCTTCTCTCTGTTTTTTTACTACCGGTTACTTTTTGGTTGATTATTTCTGAATCAATGTTATTCAGGTTAAATTCTATTTCTTAGAAATCTCATGTTTTCTTGAATAAAATAAACTTTTTCTGAAAGCACCCCCATTTTTTTAGTGCTTTTTGAAATTTTTTAATATTATTTTTAGATTTACCCCTAATTTTTTCAATACTTTTGTAAAAAAAAATAAAAATGGCAACAAAAAGACTTCGGGCGTATCAAGATGTATTGAACAGAAAACCAAATCCAATCGAATTTGATGGAAAACTTTCAGAACTTTATGCTAAAAATGTTTTTCATGTAGAAGTAATGCGTGAATACCTCCCATCTGAAACCTATAAATCGATGATGGAAGCGATAAACAATGGAACTCGTTTGGATCGTAAAAATGCAGATCAAGTAGCATCTGCCATGAAAGATTGGGCGATTTCCAAAGGTGCTACCCATTACACGCACTGGTTTCAACCGTTGACTGGAGCAACAGCTGAAAAGCACGATGCCTTTTTTAAGCCAACAGGACCGGGAAGAGCAATAGAGCGTTTTGACGGAGATTTATTGGTTCAGCAAGAACCGGATGCGTCTTCTTTCCCAAATGGTGGAATCCGAAATACGTTTGAAGCACGTGGTTATACTGCTTGGGATCCATCATCCCCTGCTTTTGTTATTGGAAAAACCTTGTGCATCCCAACCATCTTTATTTCGTATACAGGTGAATCTTTGGATGTTAAAATGCCTTTATTGAAAGCACTTCACGCCGTTGATGAAGCAGCCGTTGAAGTATGCCAATATTTTGATAAAAATGTCACGAAAGTAAATGCAACTCTTGGTTGGGAGCAAGAATATTTCTTAATTGATAAAGCACTTTTTAATGCTCGACCAGATTTAATTATGACGGGTCGTGCGCTTTTTGGTCATGCACCGGCAAAAGGTCAACAATTGGAAGATCATTATTTTGGGTCAATTCCAGATAGAGTAACGGCTTTTATGCGTGAGTTTGAAATGGAATCTCTTTTATTAGGAATCCCTGTAACAACCCGACATAATGAAGTGGCTCCAAACCAATTTGAATGTGCTCCTATTTTCGAAGAATGTAATTTGGCAAATGATCACAACTTATTGTTGATGGACTTGATGGAGAAAATAGCTATCAAACATGATTTCCGAGTTTTATTGCACGAAAAGCCATTTGCTGGAGTGAACGGTTCAGGAAAACACAATAATTGGTCGTTGAGTACAAATACAGGTGTTAATTTACTTGCCCCTGGAAAGAATCCTAAGTCAAACTTGCAATTCTTAACTTTCTTTGTAAATACGATTAAAGCCATTCATGATAACGCAGATTTATTAAGAGCTTGTATCGCTTCAGCAGGGAATGATCACAGACTTGGCGCAAATGAAGCTCCACCGGCAATTATTTCAGCGTTTATCGGATCTCAATTATCTGGTCTTTTAGATGACATTGAAAAGAATGTGAAAGCAGGTAAAATGACACCGCAAGATAAGACTGAATTGAAATTGAACATCGGAAAAATCCCGCAAATTTTGTTGG
>JBIKQS010000019.1:0-15850 GCA_044349575.1 Crocinitomicaceae bacterium | reverse complement strand
CTAGCTTCGTTTTTTAATTTTATTTTTTATGAAAAAATCCTTTACTTTCCTTGTTCTCTTTTTTATTTTTTCAATCGCACAACTAAAGGCTCAAAAAATGAATGTAACCGGTAGAGTTTATGACTCAACGGGTGTAAATCCATTAGAAAAAGCATCTGTATTAGCAGTTCGATTTAAGGATTCCTTGCTTTTAGGTCATACAAGAACAGACGCTACGGGAGGATTTCGATTAAATAGTTTTCCACCGGATTCCTTTACTTTAATTATTGAATACAGAGGATACGACGATAAGTCATTTTTCATTTTTGGAAATGCGAACAACAACGACATCAACATTCCTTCAATAAAGATGTCTTCAAAGTCAAAAGATCTTGAAGAAATCGTTATTTTTTCGAATAAAAGCGCCATTTTTTATCGGGGTGACACATTGGTTTTTGCCGCAGACTCATTTAAAGTAGGAGAAAATGCGGTCGTTGAAGATTTATTGAAAAAGCTACCGGGAATAAAAGTTGATGAAAATGGATCAATCACTTCACAAGGAAAACAGATAAGTCAAGTTTTGGTAGATGGAGATGAGTTTTTTGGGTCTGACCCTACCATTGCTACCAGAAATCTTGGAGCTAAAGGAGTTGAGTCTGTTCAAATCTATGAAAAAGAAAGGGAAAACGCAAAAGCAGGAGAGGATGATAAAATACAAGTACTTGACCTCAAATTGAAAGAAAGTGCTAAAAAGGGATATTTTGGAAAAGTTTCTGGAGCTACAGACTTTGGTGCATTTGCAGACAATCCCTTCTATGAAACAGAGGTTTTGGCCAATAAATTCAAAGGAAAACAAAAAATATCGGTTTTTCTTTTGGGATCAAACACACCAAAATCCAATTTTAAATGGGGTGACATGAACAAGTTTGGCTTGGATAATGAGCGAAATAGTTCTGGAATGAATAATTGGAATCAAGGAAATACGAATAATACGAGTGGAATACCCCAAACCATTAAAGCTGGTGTTTATTTTTCAGATAAAATTGGAAAAACCGGAAAAATAGGATTGAATTACGCGTATTATGACAATCGATTAACCGCAGCGAGTTCAAGTTATTCTCAATATTTTTTAACAGACACCACCTATTTTACAAAAGACTCGATGAATAATTATTCTACAAATAACTCGCATCGTTTCAACGTGAATTTTTCTATCAATCTTGATTCTTTAACGTATTTGGAATTGAAACCCAATATCAATCTAGATGGCGCAACTTCTGACAATTCAAGCACCTCGGAATTCATTGGCGAGTCGCAATTAAGATCGCTATCGACGATTATTCGAAATACAAGTGACTCAAAAGGCATAACTAGTAATTCAGAAGCGCTATTAAGAAGGAAATTTAAAAAACCACGACGAGAGGTTGAATTGAAGTACATTTTAAATTACACTAACAATTCCACAACTGGCGATTTATACAATACATCTTCTTACGATAACGCATCTACACTTGATACCAGTTTTCAGCAAAACAAGAAAAATGATAACTCTTCTATAAATCATTATTCCATTTTAACATACACTGAGCCCCTTACCAAGAAAATAAAAGTGCAAGCGGAATATTTGTTTGAATTTGGAGATGTGCGACAAGATAAAAGAACCTTTGACAAAGATTTAACAACAGGACAATTTACCATAGAAAACACATTCTTCTCCAATAATTTTGACAATGTTCGCTTTCAAAATAGAGGAACCTTGGTTGGCGTTTACGAGGATAGAAAACATACATTTACAGCAGGTGTTGGATATCGAAATATTTCAATTGACAACCGCAATCTCATCTTAGATACAGTTATACCTCAAAATGTAAACAACGTACTTCCTCAAATCAGTTATCAATTTAAACCAAGTATCAGCAAGCGTTTTAGTGTATTCTACACAACCAACTCTCAACAACCAAGCATTAATGATTTACAACCTGTGCCAGACAATACCAACCCAAACCGTATACAAGAAGGTAATCCAGAATTGGTTCCAAACTACATTCACAATTTACGCATGAATTTCAATACGTGGTCAGCTATGAGTGGTAAGTATATTTGGAGTGGATTAACAGCCTCATACACAGACAATGCATTTGCTAATTCTACCAGTTTTGACCAATACGGAAGAACAGTTTCGAAAACAGTGAATGTAAACGGGAATATTTTTTCAAATGTGTTTGCAGGATTTGGATTGCCTCTTTTCAAGCGCAAGTTTGAAATTAATCCGAATATGAATGCATCGTACATGCGCTATACCAATTTTATCAATGAGCAAGAAAACATTACTCAAAATAGAAGTATTGCCGGAGGAACAGATTTTGAATTGAAATTGGATTCTTTAGAAATAACGTTAGGAGCAGAATTAAGCTATACCAGTCCCATAAGTTCATTGGCATCAGCTTCTAATACACCATTCACCATGCAAACGTACAAGCTCGATATTGAATGGCAATTGCCTTATCATTTCAAGTTTAAGGCTGATGGAAAGTATATCATTAACTCAAATAGGGCGGCAGGATTTAACCGTAATATTTTTGTGGTAAATTCTGAAATTTCAAAATCTTTCCTTCCAACGGAAAATTTAATTATCGCTCTATGTGCGAATGACATTTTTAATCAAAACTTGAACCTACAAAGACAAATAAATGGAAACATCGTTACGGATAACTACACGCAAATTATTACCCGTTATTTCCTATTACGATTAACCTATAAGTTTAACAACAATAAAACGAAAGAAGATGAATTCAAAGGTTGGCATTAAAATATTTACGTTTTTTATTCTTTTTTCTTGGTTTCAACCGGTGTTTTCGCAGGATATTATTACGTCTGGGAAAATTGTTTTTGAACGGAGAACAAATCTGGAGAAGCGCTATACAGACAAGCGAATGAAAAGAATGATCACTGAAGAGAATAAAATTAAAATGGAATCGTTTTCGTTCTTTTTCAATGATACGGTTTCTGTATTCAAACCTATTTTGAGTGATGTACAAGATCCAATGGGTTGGATGACGAGTAAAAATAGTTATTTACAGTCGCTAAACTCAAGTAAACAATTAATCGTATTCAATTTATTCGGTCAAAATACCTACATCAAAGATTCTTTACCTCAACGCAATTGGAAGATTACTGAAAATAAGCGAACGATTTGTGGTTATGAATGCAGAAAGGCCATTTATGAAAAAAATGATTCTACCCGAATTTATGCATGGTATTCACCGGATATCGTTCCTTCCATTGGGCCAGAAGGGTTTTGTGGCTTACCCGGAACCATACTTGGCGTGGCAACTGAAGATGGAGGAATTATCTACTTCGCAAAAACAGTTGAGGTCATGAAACCCAAAAAAGAAGAATTGGTTTTAGAGAGCGGGAAAAAAACATTTACGTTACTCGAATTGAAACAAGAAATTGAAACAAAAATGAGCAATTCATCTTGGGGAAAAGGCATGAACTTCTTTGATGATTTATTTAGGTGGTTATAATTGAGAATCTCGTTTTATTTCTGTAATTTTGAATTAAATTATTAACACGAAAAACCATGGGAAAATTTGGTGCAGTTGAGATTATTTTAATTCTTTGTGTAGTTTTACTATTATTTGGTGGTAGAAAAATTCCTGAATTAATGAAAGGACTTGGTAAGGGAATTCGCGAATTCAAAGACGCATCTAAAGGTGAAGATATTGCAAAAAAAGAAGCTTCACCAGAAGAAAAATAATCTATGTATTCCTCAATATCTGATACCCGGAGCGCAATCCAGTCGGGCAAATCTGCTTGTGAAATTACCATACATTTTATTGAAAAAATAAAATCTAATAAACATTTAAATTGTTTTTTAGAAGTTTTTGAAGAGTCTGCACTAGAACAAGCGAAGGCAGTTGATGCTAAAATCAAAAGTGGAACTCAAGGCAAATTAGCCGGAGTAGTAATTGGCATTAAAGACAACATTTGCTACAAGAATCATAAAGTATCGGCAAGTTCCAAGATATTGGAGGGTTTTGAGTCTCTTTTCACAGCTACTGTCTTACAACGCTTGATTGATGAGGACGCCATTATCATCGGAAGGTTAAATTGCGATGAATTTGCCATGGGAAGTTCAAATGAAAATAGCGCTTTTGGCAATGTACTCAATGCAGCAGATAATTCGCGCGTTCCAGGAGGTTCTTCAGGAGGTTCAGCAGTTGCTGTTCAAGCAGGATTATGTGTGGCATCATTGGGTTCAGACACAGGCGGTTCCATTCGACAACCAGCTTCATTTACAGGAACTTATGGGTTAAAACCAACGTATGGAGCATTAAGTCGTTATGGTTTAATTGCTTATGCATCTTCATTTGATCAAATTGGAACGTTTACAAATTCTATTGAAGACGCTCAATTGTTATTTGATATCATGACTGGTCCAGATGAATTTGATTCGACTGCAGTTCAACAGAAAATCGAAACAACAGCGCCAGCCATTATAAACCAACCTAAAACGTTTACGGTATTCAATGAATATTTGCACGCTGAAGGGATGGATCCAGAATGCAAGTCATTTTTGATAAGCGTTCTAGAAAAATTGGAATCGGAAGGACACGTCATCAAATACGAATCTTTCCCTTATTTAAACGAGTTAGTTCCTCTGTATTATGTCCTTACGACAGCTGAAGCATCTTCCAATTTGGCGCGCTTCGACGGTGTTCATTACGGATATCGTAATCAAGAAGCGGTAGGCGTAGAAGATACGTACGTGAAGTCTCGCTCAATAGGATTTGGAAAAGAAGTTAAAAGAAGGATAATGGCAGGGACTTTTGTCTTATCACATGGCTATTACGATGCCTATTATACAAAAGCACAAAAAGTGCGAAGATTAGTAAGAGAAAAAACGAATGAGATTTTAGCTTCTTCGGATATTATTTTGTTGCCTACTACACCAGGTGTTGCCTTTGAATTTAATTCGGTGAGTGATCCGCTACAAATGTACTTGCAAGATATTTTTACTGTGCACGCGAACATAAGTGGTAACCCCGCTATATCTCTGCCATTGGGGAAACATTCTTCGGGGCTCCCTTTTGGTATCCAACTTATGGCAAATCACAAAGATGAAGATATGCTATTAACTGCATCTAAAATGATTGAAGGCATCGTTAACGCCGGGTAAAAAGTAAGTTTACTGTCTAAAAAATGACCAGATACTTTTTTGAAATTTCCTACAATGGAACACCCTACTATGGATGGCAACAACAGGTAGGTCAAGTTTCAATTCAAGAAGTACTTCAAAAAGAACTAAAAAAAATATTCCAACAGCAGGAAATTGAAATCGTTGGTTGTGGTAGAACCGATAAAGGGGTTCATGCCAAACAGTTTTTTTTTCATGTTGATTTCACCTATGAAATTGAAACAGAAAACCTAGCATATAAACTAAATAAAATGCTTCCTGATTCAATTTCCGTTGCACGTATTTTCACAGTAAAATCAGATTTACACGCGCGGTTTAGCGCAAAAAAACGTACGTATCGTTATTTTATTCATCATCAAAAAGACCCATTTCTATCTGAATTCAGCACGTATTTTCAGCACAAGGTAGATCTTTCAACAATGAACGAGGCTTGTAGGCATTTACTTGGAAAACAAGATTTTAGTTCGTTTGCAAAAATACATACAGACGTCAAAACGCATATTTGCACGGTGTATCACGCACAATGGATTGAACAAGAAAATCAATTGATTTTTGAAATTTCTGCAGATCGCTTTTTAAGAAATATGGTTCGAGCAATTGTTGGAACGATGTTAGATATTGGAACAAAAAAAATAGTGCCTGATAATCTACCTGTTATAATTGATGAAAAAAACAGATCCGCTGCATCTAAATCAGTAAGTCCAAATGGGTTGTTTTTATGGAAAGTGGAATATGACTTTTAAATGAAATATCTACTCCTTCTTTTTATGATTCTATATTCCTATGCTGCAATTCGGTATCATATTGGAAAGGAAATGGGTGTTGACTATTTCTTCTTTGTTTTCAATAAAGCAATTGCTTGGACTTCCGCAACCTATTTAGGATTAAGCTTATTAAAATTAAAGGCACATTTTCCCACAAAAAAAACTCTTGGTATAAGTTCCTTTATTCTAGGCCTATTCCATATTTCAATGACTTTTGTTTTGGTGTATTTAGGATTCTTTCCAAAGTACTACGATGCACAAGCCATTAGTAATGAGGGTTTTTTAATTCTCATCAGCGGGGGATTAACATTTTTGATTATGGTTTTTCCACTGCTGGCTTCTACCTTTCCAACAAACTATCCAAATAGCTGGTTAAAACTCGGGAAGTTTGCCCTCTTGATTAACATTTTCCATCCGGTCATCATAGGTATAAAAAACTGGTGGATTCCTGGAAATTGGCCCTTATTTCTTCCGCCAATAACGCTTTTGACAATCGTGATTTATGGCGTTCTGTTATTCATATATTGGAAACAAAAAAAGGGTGTTACAACAACACCCTCTAGTTAAAAATATCTTTTTTTCTTAGCTAAACAAAACGCTTTGTCCGTAACCTCCTGTATCTATAGGGTTTACGATAAGTGCCGGGATTTTAGCATCATTGGTTATAATGTACTGCTCGTAATTTGCTGTGATTGCAGATAAGAAACTTGAGCGATTCAAATTCATAATTGCAAGTAAGTCTGCATCTATTGAAACGGCATATTTTACAACTTCTTTATCAAAACCACTGCTCGGTACGATTGCTGAATCCATTTCTACATTTCTTTCAGCAAAAAAACGCTTTGCGAATTGAATATTTGCTTGTACGTGATGCTTTAAAAATTCGTCTGTCTCATCAGGAGTAACCACATGAACTTTTGAGTTGAAATACGTTGCTAAGTTAGAAACCATCGCTAATTTTTGCTTTGTTTCTTTATGTAGATCCATAGGAACAACAATATTCTTAAATCCTTCTAATTTGATTTTTTTGTCTTGAACAATAATAAAAGGAACTTCAGAATTTGTAACAACTTTTAATGCGTGACTACCCGTAATGTGTTGCCATCCATGAGCTCCATGTGTTCCCATGAAAATCAACTCAGCGTGATGCTCTTTCGCAAAATCGCCAATGTCCTCAAAAATATTTCCTAATCGTACACTTGGAATTAAATCAACTCCTAAATGGTCGAATTTTTTAACTATTTTATTTAAGTTCTCCTCTGCCTCTGTTAAACTTTTTTCTTTAGAAACAACGTGTAACACATATACTTGTGCGCCAAGAGGAGCTGCTGTTCGAATTGCATGATCCAACGCATTGTCTGCAATTGGTGTAAAGTCATGAGGAACAATAAATGTCTTCTTATTCATAATAATTTATTTTAAAACAATTTTTGTACAAAAGAGTAATACAAATCTAATGATTTTTCGCTTTAAAGTAATAATTTGAACATGAAATATCTATCAAAATTGCAGCCATGTAAGAATCAACTTTTATCTTTACCCTAAATTTTTCATATGTATCAAAATATACTAGTAGAACAGCAAGGTCAAATTGCACGTATTACCATAAATAGACCTCAACAGCTCAATGCGCTCAATAAATCAACTATTTCTGAACTTAACTTGTGTTTATCCGAAATGAACGCTTCGCCATCAACGCGTGTAGTTATTATTACTGGTTCAGGAGAAAAAGCTTTTGTTGCGGGTGCAGATATCAAAGAATTTGCTGATTTTTCAGTGGAAGAAGGACAAAAGTTGGCTGCCGTGGGACAAGAGTCGTTATTTACATACATCGAAAATATGTCAAAGCCTGTTATTGCGGCCATCAACGGTTTTGCGCTTGGAGGAGGACTAGAATTGGCAATGGCATCACACATACGAGTGGCTTCAACAAATGCACGAATGGGTTTACCTGAGGTTTCTTTGGGGGTTATTCCCGGATATGGAGGTACACAACGATTGGCTCAACTTGTTGGCAAGGGCAAGGCAAACGAAATGGTTTTTACAGCCGGAATGATAAATGCAACTGATGCTTTAAAATGGGGCTTGGTTAATTACGTTGAAGAACCACAAGATTTGCTAAATAAAGCAGAAGAAATTGCGACTAAGATAATTCAAAATTCAGGGACTGCTATTTCTTCCGCAATTACATGCATCAATGCTAATTATACAGACGGTGTAGACGGATATCAAACTGAAATAACTGAATTTGGAAAATGCTTTGGTACCAGAGATTTTAAAGAAGGAACCACAGCCTTTTTAGAAAAAAGAAAAGCAAATTTTTCTGTTGAATGAGTAATCCAATCCGTAAATTAGCCAGCCAAACGGCCATTTATGGTTTATCGAGCATTATTGGAAGGCTTCTTAATTACCTTCTTGTTCCCTTATATACGTATAAATTTGCTGATGCCTCCGACTATGGTGTAGTATCAGAGCTTTATGCATGGGTTGCTTTTTTGGTTGTTTTGCTCACGTTCGGAATGGAAACAGCCTACTTTCGTTTTCGAAAAGAAACGGACGATGAAAAGGAGGTATTCAAAAGTGGGTTCTTCACACTTTTTATTGTAAACCTTGTCTTTCTTATTTTCATTTTCATCTTCAATCAACCAATTGCCAATGCAATGCTATTCAGCGAGCACCCTGAATATATTGTTTTGCTTTCGCTAATTGTAGTTATTGATGGGGTTTCTGCACTGCCATTGGCACGCTTACGAGCAGAAGAAAAAGCTATGCGTTTTGCCGGCATTAATTTCGCTTCTATTGTGGTCAATATTGTATTAAATCTCATTTTCTTGTTGCTTTTATTTGATCCTGCTAAACCAGAAGAGGGGGTGTTTTACATTTTATTGGCCAACTTAATTTCTTCAGCATTGAAGCCCTTATTGTTACTTAAAGATTTTTTAAGTGTTTCATTTAGACCTAATTGGGCAATTGTTAGAGGAATGCTAGTTTATGCCCTTCCACTGGTTATAGCCGGTTTTGCGGGGATAATTAACGAAACACTTGATAGAATCTTACTTAAGCAAATTTTATACGACGCGTCCAATCCAGATTCTTTAGAATATGCTGAAGCACAGGTGGGGATTTACAGTGCTTGTTACAAATTAGCCATGCTTGTAACAATTATCATTCAAGCATTTAGGTATGCGGCCGAACCATTCTTTTTTGCGCAACAACGCAAGGATAATAAGAACCAAATTTATGTGAAGGTCATGAATTATTTCATTGGATTCTTATGTCTCGTTTTCCTTGGAGTCACCATGAATTTAGATTTTCTTAAGTATTTTATTCAAAATGAATCGTACTGGGAAGGATTGGGTGTTGTTCCCATATTATTGGTTGCCAATATTTTTCTTGGCATTTATTACAATCAAAGTATTTGGTATAAATTATCAAACAAAACCAAGTTTGGTGCTATTATAGCAATCTTAGGTGCTTTTCTCACCATTGTTTTGAATGTAATTTTTATTCCCAAATACGGATATTGGGCCAGTGCTTGGGCGACTTTATCGGTTTATTTATTTCAAATGATACTTTCTTACACCCTTGGTCAAAAACACTATCCAATACCTTACAATTTGGGCAAATTTGGAATCTACTTGATCAGTAGTTTTTTCATTTACTTCGTTTTTTCGAGACTAAATTTTGAATGGCAATCCACCAACTTCGTTGTGAAGAATTCAGGAGTGGTTTTATTTGTGGCAGTTTTCTTTTTGATTGAAAAGTTTTGGAAAGAAAAAGCTGTTTAGTTGGATTTATTTGCTAGATGAAAATTAGCCAAAGAATCAATTGGTTTTCGAATAATTTGACCGAACATCAATCCCTTTTCCTTGCAAACAAGTTCTAATTCTGACGCTAATAAGGCGGCGATTGATCCCACAAATGAAACTTCAGTATTATAACAATCTTTGTAGCACAACACATGACGATCGATAAACAAAGAAAATCCTCTTTTTATCAAGTTTTGGGAATAATCTAGGCCCTTATTTTTTATTAGTATTGGACTAATTGAAGCTAAAAATACATTGGCGTTTGCTTCCATGTACACTCTCCGGAAAATTTCGTCTTTGGTTAAGCCAGCTTGTCTAATGTCAGAATCTAGTTGCACGGGAAGTCGATTATACAGGAAATCTGTGAGAATTTGTTTCCCAAAAAAACTTCCGCTTCCTTCATCACCTAAAATATAACCTAATGCCGGTACTTCTTCCTGAAGGGTTTTTCCATCAAAAAATAAGGAATTCGAGCCCGTTCCTAAAATACAAGCAATAACGTTTGTACCCCGATACAGTGAGAGCCCTGCCGCTAATAAATCATGATCAACAGATACAGAGGCGTTTATAAACGATGCTTTGAATCCTTCCTCAATGGTTTGATTTAACGCTTTTGACGAACAACCTGCACCATAGAAATGTATTTGTCCTTCAAGTGAAAGAAAATCTCTCAAAAATTCATCGTTATTCAACGTGTGAGCAACAAAATCAGCCGCATGAAAAAACGGGTTAAATCCAATAGTACTGTGATAATATCTCTGCTCTCCTTGAATGATTAACCAATCAGCTTTGGTTGAACCACTCTCAATAATAATCAACATAAAAACCTTCTCTTTACTTTTCGTATTTGCAATTATTTTGCTCTTACCTAATTTTTTGCAAAGATAGAAAAAAGTTGATTTTATGTTAATATATAGAATGCCCTGTTTAAATACCCCGTATTTTGAATGGTTTTCAAAACGAAAAATTTATTTGTTTAACAGTGGTTTAATGCCCATGACAATGCACGACATAATTTCCTGTGCTGTCTGTGTAACCATTCGCCTCGAGAGTTTCTAATTCATCTCCACATTTTTCACCGATCTCTACCTCATTTCCACTGGCATCGTCGTAATGACATTCGTGGCATTTGTTTTTAGTACAAGACTGCATAGTTGCTGCAAGAAAAACAACCGATCCGAAAATAAAAATTGACTTTTTCATATTATTTGTTTTTAAAGTTTTGTGTTAAATTATACGTAAAGCTCACGTAAAAATTGCGACCCGCTCCGGGCATTCCAATGTTTTTTAGGCGAGATAAATGGTCTATATACCTCACATTCAAAATGTTTTTACATCCCAAATTGAATTGAATTGGTTGTTTTCCCTTTATTTCAAAAGAAAGGGATGCATCTAATAAATGATAGGCGTTGCTAGGTGTCTCAATAAAAGCCACATTATTTTGGGCACCCATTAAGGTATATTGCACAAATAGTTCTTTTAAAGTTACCTTCTTGCCCATGTTAAAAGAATACCTTACTGAATTTTGAAATCTGGGTTGAGGGATTAATGAAATGCTACTGTCTGATTTGGTTTTGGCATAAATTAAAGAAACAGAGCTTTCAATATGAAGATTATGTGCAAAGTGGGGGTGATAATGAAACCCAATATCACCGCCGTAAAAGAGAACAGAAGACAACTGTCGATATTCAAAAACAGGTATGTTATCTACCAGTGAATCAACCGGTTGAAGATAAATATAATTTCTAATCTGATTAATAAATGGATTGAAAATCAACACAAAGTGGTCTTGAGTAATTTCGGTGGTAACATCAATTTGGGAAGCATATTCGGGTACTAAATTTTGATCTCCAATTTCAAAGCGTAAAGCACCGTGATGAAAACCATTGGAAACCAATTCTGTTAAATGGGGTGCACGATAACCAGTTGACAAAGACGTTCGAAAAGTTAGTTTTTTACCTGCATAAACACCTCCTAATGAAGAGTTAAACCCACCAAAATTTCGTGTTAAAGCATCGCTTCCACTGAAGGAATGGAGTGTATTTATGTTTCGTAAATCATACCGCGCCCCCGCTTGAAAATTCCACAGCTTATAGGTATATTGCATGGAGGTATATATTCCATTATCAAAGGTTCGTGAATTTGGAATTAAGGTGTCCGATGCGTTTGGCTCGTTGTTATTTACTTGAAACATTCCTTGAATTCCACTCGTGATTTTCAGGTTTTCTATGGCTTTATTTGTCCACTTGACCGAGTATAGCGAATTCATCAAATTCATGCTTAAGCTTGGTATGGTAACCTTTTCATCAAATTCGATGAGTTGATTATACGTCCAGCCAGCTAGGACTTGGTATTCGTTTTTGGAAGTGTACCATTTGTTATCCGACGAAAAATAATGATTACTAAAAAATTGAGCCGGCAACGAATATTTTCTACGCTGAATATCCACTTGAAACGTCTCTGGAGAGACCATTGTGTCGTGTGAATGTCCGGGAATTCCTGTGGTTGAATGAATATAATTGTAGCGTAAATTATGAACACTTTTCTTACCATTGAATCCAACTGCACTTTTTAATACAAACTCGTTGAATCGGGAGTTTTCTGCAAATTTACCAGATGGAAGTTGAAAATCAGCATGGTTCGTATAACTTGCTCCCAACATCCAGCGTACTTTATCACGCGATTCTTTCCACAGAAAACGCCCCACTCCACCCATGGTATTTGTTTGACCTAAGCCATACGTTTGTATTTCTCTTGTTCCTGTTGCGGCAAAAGGAGCATCTGAAAAATAAAGAACCCCACCCAATGCATCTGCACCATACAATAAAGAAGAGGGACCCTTGATCACCTCAACAGAACCAACTCCCAATTCTGCAATTCCCATTCCGTGATCACCACCCCATTGTTGACCTTCTATTCTCAAACCATTGAGTAAACTTACCACACGCATTCCTTGTAACCCACGAATGACAGGTTTCGAAATACCGTTTCCTAAACTAGCTTGATAAACCCCGGGAATTCGTGCAATTACCTCCCCCATGTTGATGGCGGAAATATTCGTTAACTCGGAAAGTTTTCGCGTTTCAATGTGAAAAGGATTCTGATTTTGAACCTGTGTTGAACTTCCAGAAATCGTAATTTCTTGTAAATCTACGTGCTGAGAAACTAAGTAAAAAACAAAATCAATTTGTTCTGTTTTAATCGTAATAAACTGATTTTGAAACCCTTTTGCAGATATTTTCATGCGAAAGGTCTCCGTTTTAGGTTTTACAATACTAAATCTTCCTAGTGAATCAGTAAGTGAACTTTGATCTGTCTCAACAATGTATACGGTGGCGGATGAAATTCCTTTTGCAGTAGATTCAGAAAGAACTCGGCCTACAATTTTTTGTGCGAGCATCGGAAAAGAAAAAAAAGTAAGAAATGCCAAAAGAAAACTTTTTTTCCGCAAAACTATTTCAAAATGCATTTTCATCGATTATTTGTACAAAAATACGTATTATTGCAACATAATTGCAATACAAGTAAAAAATATCGCAACAAAGTTGCATTTTTAGATGGCCCGTAATACCCAAGCAAAGCAACAAATTTTAAAGTTCATTCAGGGCTCAAACCAAGCTGTATCGCATGCTGATATTTATGCAACCCTACAATCGCTGTGTGATCGTGTGACTATTTATCGCGTACTAGATCGATTGGTAAATGAAAATAAAATTCATAAAATTGTCAATGTGGATGGCGTTATAAATTATGCTACATGCCACAGCTGCACAACTATTCATTACCACAATCACCTTCATTTCAGCTGTGAAAATTGCAAATCAATTACTTGTTTAGATGAGCATGAAATTTCCTTTTCATTGCCGCCCAATTACCAATTCAAGGAATCATTTTTTACGATTTCCGGCGTTTGTCCAAATTGCAGTTAACACGTATACCCACGATTATTGGTTCACTAATTTGGGGTTGTTTTACTAAAGTCTAATCTAGAATCTGGGATAAACTCAAAAAATTTGGGATAAACTTTTAATTCTTGATAAATGGAAAAGAAAGTGCAAAAATATTAGTAACATTTCACATTAACGATTAAAGAATAATAATGACCTTGGATTTTTAGGTTTTCAAGCTGCACTGAGTTTCGTGGTTTTAGAGGAATCCGGAGGATCACTGATAAAACAGAAACTTAGAAGGTGCAGAAAAGGGTTCGGATAGAATTAGATTTGAATTTGAAAATGGATCGCCGAACCCAGAAAAATTTAAAGTCTTGATTTTATTAGCTTAGCTGGTTCACTTCGTGGCTGCCTTTCAGCGGTCCTTCGGAGGTACTCAACTTTGAACTCGTACAGAGCCTACCAAGTATCAAGGAAAAAAGTGGAAAATTATTCATTAAAAATAGTACTCCCCAACTTTTGGTTATGATCTAGAATCTGTAATTTTACATCATGCACATTTCATCTAAATTACCCCACATTGGCACGACAATTTTTACGGTTATGTCAAAAATGGCTGCGGATTATAATGCTATTAATTTGTCGCAAGGTTTTCCAAATTTTCCCATTGATCCTATTTTGGAGGAGATCGTTCAAAAAAAAGCAACGGAAAATGTTCATCAGTACGCACCCATGTCAGGATTGCCAATTTTGATCGATCAAATTAGCCATGTGGTAGCTACCCAATATGGTCGAGAAACAGATCCACAATCCACTATTTTAGTAACGGCAGGGGCGACTCAAGCAATATTTACAACTATTCAGGCGCTTGTGAATAAAAACGAAGAGGTTATTATTTTAGACCCAAGTTATGACTGCTACGAATCTCCCATTATTCTCGCGGGAGCAAAACCCATTCGTATACCGTTAAATCAGCATTTTCTCCCCGATTGGGAAATCATACGAAAGACAGTTTCAGATAAAACTAGATTGATTATTACCAACAATCCGCATAATCCAAGCGGTACGGTTTGGAAGCAAAAAGATATTCTGGAATTGGAAAAGCTAGTTGCCGATTTTCCAAACCTCATCATTTTGTCAGACGAAGTTTATGAATTTATCAGCTTTGAAAATAAACATATTTCGTTGAATACTTCTGAAATTCTCAAAGATAGATCTGTCATTGTTTCCTCGTTTGGTAAAACATTTCATATTACAGGATGGAAAATAGGATACATTGTTGCGCCTGAGTTTCTCATGAAAGAAATTAAAAAGGTTCATCAGTTTTTGGTGTTTTGTGTCAACAGCCTATGCCAAGCATCACTCGCTGAATATATGAATCACGTAGACGTTTCTCAACTAGGGGCCTTTTACCAGCAAAAAAGAGATGATTTTAGAAGTAGAATGAGTGAAAGTCGCTTTGAATTACTGCCTTGCGAAGGAACGTATTTTCAACTGGGAAGCTACAGCGCTATTTCAGATGAAAATGATGTGGTTTTTGCCAAAAGATTAGTTGTAGAACATGGTGTGGCTACCATTCCTTTGTCTGTTTTTAATGCCAACGGAGAAGATCGAAAAATCCTCAGATTTTGTTTTGCAAAGGACGATACCACCATTCAAAAAGCAATTGAAAAATTATGCAAGATCTAAACGTTTCTCTCATTCAAATCGACCAAATTTGGGAAGATAAAACAGCTAATTTCCTTAACTACGAATCTTGTTTTTCTCAATTAGATCGTACTGATTTGGTTGTTCTGCCTGAAATGTTTCATACAGGATTTAGCATGTCCGTTGAATTATTGGCTGAGGACTGGGAAAATTCTGAAGGGCTTAATTTTTTAAGAAAATGGTCGTCAAAATTGAATTCTGCTATCTATACATCCTTAATTATTCGCGACAAAGAAAAGTATTATAATCGAGGAGTATTTATTACGCCAGATGGTAGTGTTAACCATTACGACAAGCGCAAATCATTTGGATTGGGTGGTGAAGATAAATTCTACACAGCAGGAAATAAAGAGATGATTGTAGAGTGGCAAGGGTGGAAAATAAATCTACAGATCTGCTATGACCTTCGTTTTCCAGAATTGATACGAAATCGACTAATTGATACGAATCCCGCCTATGACATTTTGTTGTATGTGGCAAATTGGCCTGAAAAAAGGGTTT
>JBIKQS010000191.1:0-5126 GCA_044349575.1 Crocinitomicaceae bacterium | reverse complement strand
GTTGAGAAATCTATCTTGGAATAATTGTTTTGTAAATCCCAAGTTAAATTTTAACTTTATACATCTATTTTAGTTTGAATATTATGAATAAATTCTACATGCTTCTGCTAGTAATTGCAAGTTTTCATTTGACTTTTGCTCAAACTGATTCCTGGCAATCTTTCACAGATTCAATACCAACACTTTCTTCTCCGAGAGCTTGTGATTTAAATAATGACGGAGTTAAAGATATTGTAATTGGTGGAGGAACGGATGGAGTAGCCAGCAACAATGGAATAATGGCTTTCAATGGTATAAATGGCTCATTGTTATGGAAAAGAGGAAGTAGAAATGAAGTTTTTGGAAGTCCTGTTTTTCGAGATATTACCAACGATGGGATAAAAGATGTTTTTATTACAGGTAGACAAGCACAATTACTGGCAATTAACGGGGCAAATGGAGGTTTAATTTGGGATTATTTCCCCTATTTCATAAATCCTGCCGATAGTGGACTTTATAATTTTTACAACCCACAATTTATTGATGATGTTTCAGGAGATGGTATTGCTGACATATTGGTCGCAAATGGCGGAAATCATGCAGCACCGGATTGGGAGACGGATCGGCCTCCAGGTCACCTAATGGTTATAAATGCTCAAAATGGACAGCTCATTGCAAAGGCGGTCGTTCCTGATAGTGCCGAGACGTATTGTTCTCCACTAGTTGCAGACATTCAAGGAAATGGAACTTTATGGATTTTGTATGGAACAGGTGGCGAAAATTTAGGTGGTTCATTTTGGGCATGCCCGTTAAATGATCTGATTTTCTCTAACTCATTAGCAAACTCAATTGCGTTAGATTCTGATCCAAACAAAGGATTTATTGCCCCAGCCGCATTATGTAAAACAGCAAATGGAGGTCATGACATTGTAATTCAGGGATTTGGTGGAAGAATCAAGAAAATAAAAGGAACTAATCTGAACCAAACGTGGCAAGTTCAGTTACCCAATACCGAGTCAAGCGCAGAGCCTATTTTTGGTAATTTTGTGGGTAGTGACAATATTCCAGATGTATTAGCGATTTTGTTTAAAGGTACTGCTCCTTCCTACACAGATTTTTACCAAGTAATGATTAACGGATCAACGGGTGAAATATCTTTTAAAGATAGTTTGGGAACATTTAATTACTTGTCAGCCAATGCATTAGATTTTGATAACAACGGTCGTGATGAAGGACTAGTTTCTATTACCTATATGGAAAATGGTGCATATAGAAATCGTCTTCAAAGTATTAATTTCTCTACTGGTATTATCTCCCAAATTGGTGCAACAAAAACGGGTGTGAATTTAGGATCAACTCCTTTGATAACGGATCTTGATGGGGATAATTTAATTGATATTGTTTATGTTGTTAAAAAAGATAGCTTAAATCCAGTAGGTTGGAAAGGAATTTATGTCAATAGAAATGAATTGAATAGTAGCATTCCAAATGCAGGTATAGCTTGGGGTAGCTATTTAGGAACAAACAATGATGGGATTTATAATTTAAATCCAGTGGATTGTGGTTTTGGAAGTGTGATTGCTAATGCAACTATTTCACAACCAACATGTAATGGTAATTCAAATGGTTCAATTTCTCTTTCTACAGTCAATGGATCAGGGCCATATACGTATGTATGGAGTACAAATAGCGGAAATCCTATACTTTCAAATGTAGCCGCAGGAACTTATTCTGTAACCGTAACCAATGCAAATGGATGTTTCGAAACACGTTCATTTACAGTTTCAGATCCGTATATAATTAGTTTTGGAGGAATTAATTCACCTTCTTGCCCTGGAGGTTCAAACGGAATGGTAACAGTCAATTCTTCCGGATGTCCATGTATGTTTAATTCTTGCGTTTTTCTTTGGGATAATGGAATTTCTACTAAACAAAATAGTTCATTAACAAGTGGCTGGCATTCCGTATCTATAACTCATCCTGATGGTTGTGTAGTTATTGATTCCATTTTGATTCCAGAACCATTGCCAATAATCATTGATACTCAATTGGTGCAAAATAATTGTTACGGAGATAGCTTTGGTTCAATTGAATTGGTAAATTCCAATTATTCACCGGTTAATTATAATTGGTCAAACGGCCAAACAACTCAATTAAATGATAGTTTGTCTGCAGGAAATTATTCTGTTATTGTATCAGATGCAAGAGGCTGTATAGATTCACTCCAATTTGAGATTACTGAACCAGCACAGTTGATTTCAACTTCTAGTGTAAATAATGTACTATGTAATGGATATGAAACGGGTGAAATCCAAATTCAAGGTCAAGGTGGAACAGGAAACTACACGTATTGGATTAATCAGCAACTAGCAAGTCCAAGTAATTCCAACCTCCCTGCTGGAATATATGGGATTTATTTAATGGACGAAAATAACTGTTCATCTCTAGTAGTGAATGTAACGATTAATGAACCTCAACCGCTAACTGCTCTACTTTCTTCTACACCCCAAGTAATTAGTTTGGATGGAACTGCAACCGTAAATGTTACGGGTGGTACAACACCTTATTCGTATGAATGGAATGATTTAAACAATCAAACTGAAGCGTTGGCAGTTTATCTCAATAGCGGCTGGTATTCCGTAGCTGTAACAGATGCAAATGGTTGCCAACTACTAGACTCGGTATTTGTAGATATGGAGGCTGGAACTCAAGATTTGATGAACAATGATTTTGTTATTTATCCAAACCCGGCTAAAAATACACTTTCAATTTTAGGTGAAGGTATTGCAATTCGGATGTTTGATTTGAATGGGAAAATAATAATTGACAGACCGTTTGTAAACACCTTAGATGTTAGTTCTTTTCCAAATGGCTTATATACCATTGAAGTAGTTTTGGAAAATTATTCAACAAGTAGAAAGAGATTAACGAAACTAGATTAGTTATTTTTGAACTCATTGTCACCTGGAGTAATATCTGGTAGTATAGATTGAGGGTCTAAGCTAATTTGTTCAATATCTTTCCATTTGATATCTTTAAGAATAACGCTGTATTTTTTTGAAGCACAAGACCATGTTGGAAGTGTTTGAGTTGTTTGTTGGAAATGTGTTTTTGAATTGTTAGTGAGATCCAATGGAATATAGTAGTTGATTGATTTTCCATTTTGAAGTTTAACTTCAAACTCAAGTGGCATTGGAATGCCCTGATTACCAAAAGTTATTTTTATACCTTCTTTAGTTTTTTGAACTGAATCAATAGAGAAGTCAATTTTCTTGGTTGTATTTAACCAATAATTTTGAAACCAGGTGAGTTCCATGGAAGATACATCTTCAAATACTTTTACAAAATCGTTAGGTTCAGGATGTTTAAACTTCCACGTTTGATAAAATCTAGCAAATCCTACCTTCATGGCAGAATCACCTACTATATATCGAATTAGTTCCGGGAATAATTGCCCTTTAAAATACGCAGCATTATAGTAAGGATAATCGCTCTCAAAATGATTGGCAGCCGTTGAAATTGGTTCTTCCTCATAAGATGAAGAAATCCAACGATAATTTGAAATTGCCCCTCGTGCAGGATTATTTTTTAATTGATTTACATTACTAATTCGTTCTTCAGCATAACAGGTAATTCCTTCGTCCATCCAATGGTATAAATTTTCATCTGTACCAAAAATACCGTAAAAATAGTTGTGCATGAATTCATGACATGCAGTATTGAAAAAATCAGATCGTCCAGACTCAAGCATAGTGCACATTGGATATTCCATGTAACCTTCACCTGCTTGAATAAAAGAAAATTGAGGATAAGGGTAAACGCCAAATTCACTTTTGCATATTTTGTAAGCCTTAGCCCAGTCTTGCATTAGTTTTGACCAAGCATCATTGTATTTTTCATTGTAGAAAAAATGAAAATCAATTCCGTCAATCTTCTGTTCTTTGTGTGTCCATTCTTTATCCATTGCAAATGCAAAATCATGAATATTTTCTCCAAAGAACTCCCATTTCTCTTGTTTTGAACCGTTAATTCCATTTGTTGAAGTCCATCCTTTTTCTGTATATTTTTTATTTTTCAGTGTGCCTGTTCCAGCAACAATGAAGCTTGTATCGCAGGTAACAGTAACCGAATATTTTCCGAAAGTACCTGCAAATTCTCTTCCGAAATAGGGATCTGTGTGCCAGCCCATTTTATCATATCTACAAATTTTTGGGTACCATTGAGTAAATGTGTAATCCGTTCCTGCTAAATTGTTTTTCCCCGCTCGATTTATGCATGAAGGAATAGTAGACGAAAATCGAATTTTTAGTTCGCAATTTTTACCAGGTAAAATCTTTTTCTTGAGTTTCAATTTACCAATCGATTCAAAAACATCAAGAGTATGAACTTCATTGTTAATAGTTATGTTCTCAATCGTTATATCACCAAAGTCTGTATCCGCTAAATCAATGGTATTTTGTTTCTCAAATGCATGACTTCCTTTTTTAAACGCATTCCAATACAAATGAAAATATAATTCTTTCAACGTATCAGGAGAATTATTTTGATAAATCAATATCTCTTCGCCAAAAAAAGTGTCCTTAGAATCATTAACAGTTACATCAATTTGATAATTAACTTCTTGTTGCCAATAGTTGGGTTGACCAAAACATTGAAAACACACTAAAAAAGAGGCAAAAATAATTCGCATGATTACTAAATTAAAAACATATAAACTTCGAGGTTAAATTACGTTACTTTTTTGTAAAATCCCCCACTTGATTTATTGATTTTTAAAAAATAAATCGAGTGATAAATTGGCTAAACACAATTTCATAAATAAATGATATTCAGTAGTTTAAAATAAAAAATAGAGAAAAGAATAATTTATATTAATATGTATTATAGAAAATATATATAAAAATATATGAAAAATGAAATTCAACTTTGTTAAAAAAAAATAGAAATGACAACAATAACAGTAGCTAAAGGTGATGGTATAGGTCCAGAAATCATGGATGCCACATTAAAAATTCTTCATGCAGCAGGTGCTCATATTAATGTTGAAGAGATTGAGGTTGGTGAAAAGGTGTATCTCTCGGGTAATACTTCCGGTATTGCACATGAAAGTTGGGATATCATTCGTAAAAACAAGGTTTTTTTGAAGG
>JBIKQS010000190.1:0-5130 GCA_044349575.1 Crocinitomicaceae bacterium | reverse complement strand
TTTTTCTTCTGTTTTAAATTTACTTACAGGAATTGATATCTGCATTCCGTGTTTGTTCAAAACGATTTTTAATGTAGAATGTCCTGGTTGTGGATTAACACGAGCATTCATTCATCTTTTAGAATTTGATTTTGTTGGGGCTTACGAAAGTAATGCGCTCATATTTATTGTTTTACCTGTGGCCTTTACTTTTTTAGTAAACGATTTTTTAACGTTTAATCGCGCTACTAGAATTTGATTAACACTTGGAAAATAATAAGAACTTGAAAGGTGTAGAAAAGGATTAGGTCAGAATTATGATTCAATTAGAAAATAGATCGCCGAGCCCAGAAAAATGCAAAGTCTTGAATTTTTATTCTACTTTTTTCATCACCAAAAAAAGTGGAAATAACTAAAAAATAATCAAAGCTCTACATTTTGATTATGACCTTGTTTTCTAGGGATTTGCTTCAGTGTGATTCCGCTGTAGGTGATTATTCCAATTAACCCTAAGCATAAAGCGAACCACTGAGGTAAAAGTGCCAATGACAGTGCAATGTACCCGAAACTAAAAAGTAGAAAGCCACCAATGAGCCTTGAAAAAGTATAGTTGATTTGTATTTTGTACAACCTTGGTAAATCAGGAGTTTGAGCCTCAGGACCTAAAAACAAAAGAGTTGTTGCTTTTTTTAGTGAATAAAGCCTGAAGTTTTCAATCAATTTTAAAAAGAAAATGAATTGTAAATGAAAGGGATCATGATTTTCGATGGGTTTTGTTAAACCGTAGTTAATTTGTTTGGTATCCGTATGAAAAGTCCCAAACATGCGATCCCAAATAGTAAACATACCTCCATAATTTGTATCCAAATGTTCGCGCACCGATGAGTGATGAATTTGATGAAATTTGGGTGTTACAAGAACTTTCTCCCACCCTTTGAATTCAGGCCATAATTCGCTGTGCAAGAGATACTGGTAGAATGCATTAATGGCATTAATTACAATAATTTCTTCGGGAGGAACACCAATTAAAACGAGTAGTCCGTAAACAAAAATTCGAACAAAAAATCCAAAGGGAGATATGGCAAAATTTACCGAAAAATTATATTCCTTACTTTGATGATGAATCAAATGAGCTGCCCAGATTAACGATACACGATGAGAAATGCGATGATACATATACCACATGAAGTCAACTGCAAAAAGGGCAACAATAAATGCGAGGTAGGGATTTAAAATAGGCTCAATAAATCGAAAGGGAAGAAGCGAGGTGAAAAAAAGTAGGCCAAAATTAAAAGTGAGAATGCCAAAGAGTCTTTCAATCATGCCTAGACCTATGTTCAAGATACTTTGTTGGAAATTAACTTTTTTCTGTTTGACTACTTTTAAAAGAATTATTTCAATGGCGAAAAGTAATAGTCCAAAAAATAGGATAAATAGATTTACATAATTTGCGTTCATACAGAATAATTTCGAAAAGAGCCTTGTAATTTTCTTTTTTTCACAGTTTGATGAAAGAATAACAGTAGGACTCTTGCGAAATTCGCAAATCTCTAGTTCATTGAAAAGAAAACCTTTGATTTATACAAACAATATTTAGAATTGCTTAATCTTCACTTCTGTTCTTCGGTTTTTTGCGCGATTTTCATCAGTTGAATTTGGAAATTTCGGTTTTGTTTCACCGTACCCTTTGAAGGATAGATTTGCTTTGTCTGCTCCTTTGGAAATTAAGTAATCAAAAACGGCTTGACAACGATTTTCCGACAATTTGAGGTTCGTAGCGTCATCGCCTAAGTCATCTGTATGACCTTGAATTTCAATTTGAATAGAAGGATTTTGTTGAAGATAGCGCGCAAATCCATTTAGTATAATTTTCGATTTTTCTAATAAGTCTGCAGATCCTGAAGTAAATAGTAAGTTATCAATTTCAAAACTACCTCCTTCCTTCAACTTTTCTATTTTTAAAGGTTCTGCTTTGACTGTTATTTTTTCGGGACTAAGATTTTCTTTACGTATCAATTGAGCTTCGAATGAATGTCCTTCCTTTGACGCGGTAATCAAAATATCTTCGTTTTTGGTTTTGTCGACTTTAACAACGGCTGCATATTTACCATCGTCGCCATTCACTTGAACTGTTTCAGTTTTTCCACTTTCCGTGTAATTAATTTCTATTTTGGCATCTGTAACCGGTTTGCCATTTTCATCTTTCAATTCGCCTTTTAAAATTACCACTTCTTTTGGTCGAGCCTCCTCGTACAAGTCAAAGGAATAAATATTCCAATCACTTTGATTTCTACCGGAATAAAAAGCCTTTTTACCATCCGTCGAAACAAACAAACCAATTTCATCTCCTTCTGTGTTAATTGGACTGCCTATATTCTTTGGTTTTGTCCATTTGCCATTTTCTCGTCTCATATAAAAGATGTCAAGACCTCCAAAACCTTTTCGATCTTTGGTTGAGCTGGATACAAAATAAAACGTTTCTCCATCCTGATGAAAAAATGGGCTTTTATCTTTTCCAGGCGTGTTTGCTTCATAAAATGGAACTGCCTTCATCCAATTTCCTTTCTCATCGCGCAAAGAAACATAAATATCGTTGTCTTGTGATTCCGCTCTCGATGTGGTAAAGTACAAGGTTTTCCCATCAGATGATAAACAGGGTTGTCCTTCCCAGCCATCCGGTGTATTTATAGTAGCTCCAAGATTAACTAGAGGAGTCCAAGAAAAGTCATTGCCACCAGCTCCTGTTCTTTTAAAGGTTGTGATGTATAAATCACAATTCAAATATGGTTTACCGTAGGGTGTTTCTTCTTTGCAAGCACAAATAATCATTTCTTTATTATCAACCGACATGGTTGCAGCGCCATAATTGCTAAAAGTACCATCGTTAAAGGGTGTTCTAAAAGCTTCTCCGTTTGAAAAATCTGTGAATGCCGACGATCTTGTTGAATACGTGAACTCCTCTACTATTTTACCTTTTATATCTCCGAGGGTACGTTTGTCTAATTTCCGGGTATAAAAAATCAATTCATTGTCGGGTGAAATCATTGGAAAGTATTCTTCATTTTCTGAACTTACATTTTTGACCAATTTAGGGTTGAACGGAACCTGATTTCCATAAAACGCTTTTTCCTCCTCAATTTCCTTTACATAAGATTCATATTTCTTTTTATTTTGTTCAAAGTTTGAATCAGTCGTTAAAAAGTTGTTTTCACTTTCCAGGTATCGATTCATCCATTCAACCGCAATATCAACTTCGTTATTTTGAAAAGAAATTGAAATGATTCGATTGAAGGCTTCTGCAGAATAATTCGAACAACATTTTATAACTTTTACATACGCCTGTCGGGAAGTTTTGAGTGTTTTTAAACCACGATCCGGTGTGAATTCACTTTTTAGTAGGCGATTTCCTTCGGAATAAATTTCATTCGCGTAAACGTTATAGAGATAGGCATTTTCAGGTTGTAGTTTTATGGCTTCACCAATAGCAGCCAATCTTTTTGCGTAATCCGTATTCTTCAACCCTTTATCCAAAAGTTTCATGGCTTTTTTCGCTGGTTTAGAACAATTTTCGTTTTCCTCTATATCCTCTTGTGAAAAAACAGAAGACGAAAAACTCAAAAAAATGAAACTAAATAATGTAAATACAACTGTTTTCATCAAAATAACTTTAACAGATATACTATATCTATAAATAGGTGGAAAGGTTACACTTTATTAAAAAAATGAAAAAAAAATAAAATGTTTAATCATTTTTTGTTTTTGTTAAACAATTTTGTTTACATTTGTCGAGTAAAGGTTAAACAAAATAAATAATTAATTATGTCAACTGTTGAATTTAACGATGCGTTAGTTGGTCTGGAAGACAACTTGCATTCATTCGCTTTAGGATTTACAAGAAATAAAGAGGACGCGCAGGATTTAACTCAAGAGACAATGCTCAAAGCAATCACTTATCGTAATTACTACACACCTCAAACAAATTTTAAAGCATGGGTATTTACCATCATGCGTAATATATTTATTAATCAATACAGACGCAAGGTAAAATCAGGGACCATTTTTGATAATTCAAAAGACTTATTTTTGATTTCAAATTCAGTGAGTCATAACGAAACACCACTAGAAATGATTGCAACGAAAAATATTAATCGACAAATTGCTTTTTTAGGTGAAGATTATAAAGTTCCTTTTGAATTGCATTTTCAAGGATTTAAATACAAAGAAATTGCCGATCGTTTGGGTATTCCAATTGGCACAGTGAAAAGTAGAATTTTCATTGCACGCAAAAAATTAATGGACTTATTGCCGGAATATACCTATCTTGCCAATTAATGAGGAAAAGAGTTACTATAATAGGGTCTGGAATATCAAGTCTTGCAACAAGTGCTTTTCTGGCAAGGCAAGGTTTTGATGTTACTATTCACGAGAAAAACTCAACGATTGGAGGGAGGGCTCGTCAGTTTTCTACAGATGGGTTCGTGTTCGATATGGGTCCAAGTTGGTATTGGATGCCAGATGTTTTTGAAAGATTTTACAATCAATTTGGTTACAAGGCTGCGGATTTTTATGAGTTGAAAAGACTTGATCCTTCCTACAGGGTATATTGGAATGATAACTCCTACACAAATGTCCCTGCTAGTCTAGAGGAATTGTACGCTTGGTTTGAAGAATTAGAGCCAGGAAGTTCTCAGAAACTTGAGAAATTTCTTAAAGAGGCGAAATATAAGTACGAAGTTGGAATGCAGGAATTGGTTTTTAAACCAAGTAGAAGCCTATTGGAATTTGCAGATGCTAGAATTCTGACCGGGTTGTTTAATATGCATTTATTGTCCTCTTTTTCAGGATATATTAGAAAATATTTTAAGCATCCTAAAATTCTTTCTTTACTTGAATTCCCAATTCTATTTTTAGGTGCAATGCCTTCGGAAACCCCAGCACTTTATTCTTTGATGAATTATGCGGATATTTCTCTAGGAACATGGTACCCGATGGGTGGAATGCACAAGTTTATTGAAGCCTTTGAGAAAATTGCAGTCGAACAAGGAGTAAAAATTGTTTGTGATAGTGAAGTACAGGGTTTTGATTTTGTCGATAAAAACATTCAAAATGTTCTAACTTCGAAGGGATCTTTTGCAACAGACATCGTTGTTT
>JBIKQS010000188.1:0-5138 GCA_044349575.1 Crocinitomicaceae bacterium | reverse complement strand
CTAATTTCATTTGATTAAAGAAAAATGTTTCTCGAACGTTTCCAATTTCCGTTGCATTTGTTCCGATAGCGTACATTAAATTGGGATTGTCTAAATAGATTTTTTCAACTTTTCCAATCGCTCGAATTCCTTGTGTTTTATCCTTCAATTGGTTGATTATCCCAGCCTTCTCAAAATAATACATGAATTCCGCAATTTGATTTCTATGGACGTCCACTAATTCTGCAATTTTTGTAAAATTTGGTTTGAACGGAACACTCTTGGCAATTATTGAAAGTAATTGTTTCATTTTTAATGAAGTTCCAATATTCATTTTGGCGTACATCGGAATATCCGTTTCAATGGTCATGTTTAGAATGTTATTTAATCTTATTGCGTAATCAGGCTCGTTAAAAAAAGGGTAATATCCATTTTTGAGGTAATTTTTGAAATGCATCAACGGAAATTCTACATCCTCTACTGTAACGTCATTTTTCAAAATTTGATTTAAAGAATACGGTTTTACATTTGAACTATTTGTGAAATTGAGGTATTCTCGAAAGGAAAATCCTTTTAAATTGTAGCGAATAACTCGTCTGCTTAAATCATCCGTTCCTTTGTATAAATCTAAGATAGACGAACCGGTTATTATGATTTTTAACGGCTGAAGATTATCATACATCATTTTGATCTCCTTTGACCAATTAGCATACTTATGAATTTCATCGATGAAAATGTATTTTCCTCCATTCAACTGGAATTGAGTTGCCAAATCAAATAAAGTGTTGGATGAAAAATAAAAATCATCGGCACTAACATAAAGTGCTTTCTGTATATCGCAATTAAGTTTGATGTGTTGCAATAGCAGCGTTGTTTTTCCCACACCACGTGCTCCGAGGATGGCAATAATTCTATTTTCCCAATTTATTTTTGCGTGTAAATAACGAACAAGGCGCGTATCCGTCTTTTCTATCAATGCCCGAAATTGAGCGATTAAACGTTCCATCTTCTTAATTTTACCACAAATATACTAAATCGCTAAATAAAATAAGCGAAAAACAACTAAAAAGAAAAAATAAATCAGCATATATTAATTATTTAGCTAAATTTAAGTTGCGATTTTGAATAAAATAATCAAATTGTCATATAATAGTGAGTTTTTATCTAGAATTTTTTCTTTATTTCTTCACTCTTCGTGAAACAATTGTACATTTGCCTATCCAAACGAGGAAATCTTATTGTAAAAAATAGCGTTTGCTAAACGACCTGTAACTGAAAAGACGAAATTTCAAATCCACAGGGAAGTTAAAGTGAAACGCTCATGCTACGGCGTGGGCGTTGCTTTACTTTGTGGATAGGGCTTCGTCTCCCTCAGTTACGAGTAAAGCAACTGTCCCACGCTTTTTTATTTGTGTAAACTCACTGCGGGGCGAGTGAAACTAAAACTTTAAAAATGAAGAAAAGTTTATTTACAGCCTTCGCAGTTGGGCTAGGTTTGACGGCAAATTTGATGGCACAAGTGCCAAGTTACGTTCCATCGAATGGCTTGGTTGGTTGGTGGCCTTTTAATGGGAATGCTAACGATGAAAGTGGGAATGGAAACAATGGAACGGTGAATGGTGCAACGTTAACGACGGATCGGTTTGGGAATGCGAATCAGGCGTATAGTTTTGATGGGGTGGATGATTTAATTTCTGCTAATCTTTCTCAAAATTTAGATTTAAACTGGTCTTTCAGCTTGTGGTTCAATAAAGATAATTTATCATCATTTGTCAGTCAAAACGTTGTTGGATTTGGTTTAGATGACTGTTGTTTTGGAAGTCCTTCAATAGGATTAAATGGTATCGGAGCCTCTCAATGTATAGATTTAACTCAAAATCCTGAAAGAGTTTACATATTTGACGGAACTTCTGAATGCAATAACGTTACAATTCTAGATTCATTGATTCGCAATCAATGGTTTCACATGTTAATTGTGAAACAAAACAATATTTTCAATTTTTATCTAAATAACGCACTATCATCAAGTGTAAATAATCTTAACTTCAATATTTTTTCTGATATATTTTTAGGAAATCGACATTTGTTTAGTTTTCAGTTTTATGAGGGTAAAATCGATGACATCAGCATCTGGAATCGCGCTTTAACTGAATGTGAAATTCAAGATTTGTATAATTCACAATTGGGTTCGTTTTCCAACGCTAATGTTTCTGTAAACCCAACAAGCTCTGAAATTGGCTCAAATGCTACTTTAACAGTTTCTTCGCCCGTTTCTAGTTTGCAATGGCAAAGTAATCCTGGAAATATGGGATGGAATAATGTTGTAGATAATGGAATTTACACTGGTGCTACTAATGATACGTTGGTAGTTTCAAACCTTCAATTATCTAATCATAATCAGCTATTCCGAGTTTTGGCGTGTGGAGATACTTCCAATATTGCCACCATCCAAATTGCTGATACGTGTATTACGAATGTGACAGTTTATGACACCCTTTTAACAACGGTAACAGATACTTTAATCATCAACACAACCCTGAGTTTGCCCGCTCCAAACAACGAGAACACAATTTTAATTTATCCAAACCCGGCAAGTGATCATATCACCATTGATAATGGGAATTACACAGCCATGGCAGGATACAGCATAAAAATTGAAAACAACGCCGGTCAACAAGTTTTCCAAAGTGCCATCAACCAAGCGCAGTTTTACGTTGATTTAAGTACATGGACAGGAAATGGCTTGTATTTCGTTCATTTGATTGATCCGCAAAATAATACGGTGACGGTTAGGAAGATTGTGTTGCAGTAGACAATGACGCCCATCTCGGCTACGCTCGATGGGCTCAATAATGTCCGCACGATGGGCTTCAATAATTTAGTGGATCGAGCGAAGTCGAGAGACACACTCAAAAGCCCATCTCGGCTCCGCTCGATGGGCTTCAATAATGTCCGCTCGATGGGCGTTATAATATCCGCTCGATGGACTTTCCTGATTGCTCGGTGGGGTTTTAAACAATTCACGTATCTTTGTCGTTCAAACCTACTAATGACAAAACCTCAAAAAGGTGCTCCCTTTACCAAGTATCAAATTATTGTTGTTACCATACTTTCTTTAACCCAATTTACAGTTGTACTCGATTTTATGGTGATGTCGCCTTTGGGAGATATTCTCATTAAATCCATGAAAATCAGTCCGAAACAATTTGGGATTGTGGTTTCGAGTTACGCTATTTCAGCAGGAATTTCAGGTTTTCTAACCGCCAGTTTTGCAGACAAATTTGACCGAAAAAAATTATTACTCTTCTTTTATTCCGGATTTATTATTGGAACACTCCTTTGTGGAATTGCACAGAATTATGAGTTTTTGGTTTTCTCTCGTATTATTACCGGAATATTTGGAGGAGTTATTAGTTCAATTTCCTTGGCAATTGTTGCAGATTTATTCGATTTTAATCAACGCGGTAGAGTTATGGGATTCATTCAAATGGGATTTGGAATCAGTCAGATTTTAGGAATTCCCATTAGTTTGTATTTGGCAAATTACTGGAATTGGCAAGCTCCATTTTACATGATCGTATTTTTGGCAACCATGATTTTTTTAGCCGCAATAGTAATACTCAAACCGGTAAAAGATCACCTGAGTTTGCAGCGAGACAATGCCTTAAAACACATGTGGAAAACCATTTCCAATAGAAATTACAGAATTGGATTTCTTGCAACTGCTTTCATGTCACTTGGTGGCTACCTCATGATGCCCTGGGGAAGTGCCTTTGCTGTAAATAATGTGGGATTGAAACAAGAAGATTTACCTTTAATGTTCATGATTGTTGGTCTTATTACATTTGCAGTAATGCCGGTAATTGGTATGTTGAGCGACAGATTTGATAAATTTAAAATATTTACTGTTGCCTCGATAATGATGGTGGTTTCTATTATTATATATTCGAGATTGGAACAAACCACTTTTCTGATTTTAGTATTGGTCAATGGATTAATGATGATGGGAATTATGGCGCGTATGATTCCTTCGCAAGCATTAACAGCATCTCTCCCTGAATCTAAGGACCGTGGTGCATTCATGAGTATCAATTCATCGCTCCAACAGTTGGCAGGTGGTGTAGCAGCTATGATTGGAGGTTTAATCGTTGTCCAAAAAAGTGAAACTAGTCCTCTTGAACGTTTTGACCATTTGGGAAATTTGGTTGTCCTAATTATTGTAATTAACATTTTTCTTACCTATCGGGTTTATAAATACATTAAGAATCGTTAGTTGCTAAATTTGCTGAAATATGAAGGCTTTTCTGTAACTTTACTTTGTGAAAAAAATTTATAAGTTCTTACTTAATACGCTTCCAAGGCCACTTCTTATTCGCTTGAGCTATATTTTCAAGATTTTTGCACCTTTACTTTATAAAGGAAATAAAGTTGAATGTCCAGTATGTGAGCGTAAATTTTCTAAATTTCTATCTTACGGATCCGAAGTTGCTCATCGTGAAAATGTATTATGTCCCTATGATTTAACATTAGAACGCCACCGATTGATGTGGTTATACCTAAAAAATGAAACTGATTTTTTTACTAAATCAAATTTAAGCGTACTTCATATTGCTCCTGAGCAATGTTTTTATGGGAAATTTAAAGCTCAAAAAAACTTGAATTACCTAACGGGAGATTTAGTTTCTCCTTTGGCAGATATTCATTTCGACTTACATCAAATTCCACTTGAGGATAATCGCTTTGAAGTGGTTTTTTGCAATCACGTGATGGAACATGTGGATGATCCCATTCAGTGTATGAAAGAACTTTATCGTGTTATGAAGCCGGGAGGTTGGGCTATTATGCAAGTTCCACAAGACATGACACGCGAAACTACTTATGAAGATGCAAGTATTGTAGATCCTGCCGAGCGAGAAAAACATTTTTGGCAAAAAGACCATGTTCGTTTGTTTGGAAAAGATTACCCTCAATGGTTAGAGAAAGCAGGTTTCATAGTAGATGTTTACGATGTGCAAAAAAACTTTGATAAACAAACCATAGATAGATTTCGTTTAATGAAAGACGAATTGTTATACATTGCAAAGAAAGCTTAATTGTAGACTTAAAATCAGAAAAAAATGAAAAAATTCAGAGTTGGAATAGTTGCTTTACTTTTTATA
>JBIKQS010000189.1:0-5138 GCA_044349575.1 Crocinitomicaceae bacterium | reverse complement strand
TTGGCTCTAAAAAGCCACTATGAGCAAGTGCTTTCAATGGTCTTGCGATTATCCAACATTGATCACCGTTGTTAAATAGAGGTAGAATTTCAAATAAGTCCTCCATTATTTTTTCCAGTTGGGCAAATGGATGTAATGCTATGGTTGAAAATAATATTTTTAACTCGAACCACCGTGAAATTTGATGAAAATGTAGTTCTCGTATGTTAATTTCATTGATTTCCAACGAATTCCACTCGTGCTGATTAAAATTATTTTCATGGTAAATCTGCTTGGAAAGTTGGAAACAGGTTTTGAAAATTTGGCTACCAAAATCTCTTCGGTAATTTGTGCAGAATTGAGATAAGGCATTTGAAAAATAACCATCCGGATCATCCTCATCTACAAAACGCTCAAAAAAATACACACGGCCTACTTCAACCTCCATCAGTGCTTTTATAAAATCTTTTTTGTGTGGGTGATTTCTAACATGATTGCCCAAAAACATAGGAAATTCATAATCGTCTTTGTGTGGATTAAAATCATCCAATATTCTTTTTACCATTTTCCAATCCGACTGTTGGATAGCGAGTTCGAGCGCTTGAATAGATCCATTGGTAATTTCAAAAGATGGATGAAATAAACGAGAACCTGAAAAATCATCATTATCAATAACAAAAGACGAAAAAGATTGATAACCTAAAAAACGGGTAAGTAGATCTAATGTGCTATTGTAAGGGCGTTTAGTGTCTTTAACAAGATTAAAAATGCGCGCAATGGTAAGTGGAGAAATTGAAATTTTGTCTTGCTTCAGGCGTAGTGTTACTTTTTTACAATCGTGATACGACAAAACAGCAAAACCCAATTTTAATTCGATCTTTTTCTTAAGTTTTTCAATATTTCTGGTGTAAACATCTTCTCGTTGCATGCAAACAAAAAAAACAATTTAAAATTAATTGAAAATACGGAGTTGACAAGTTGGAACAAGTTGAAATGGTTTTAAGTCTGTTTTTCTACTTTTCATAATTAGTTTTGAAATAATTAATGTTTCAATCATAACAAAAATATGGCTAGCAAGGAAGAAAAATACTATTTGAACTTGGCGGGTGAATATGCAGTATGTTCTGAATTAGCAAAGAGAAACATTCAAGCAAATTTAACACTAGGCAACAAAAAATCGGTTGACATTATAATTATTACTGATAAAAATGAAGCAGTAACAATTGAAGTAAAAACAACCAATAAAAATAAGTTTGTAACTGGTTTTTTTCAAAAATACAAGACTCAGGAAACACCACATCCTGATTTTTGGGTTTTAGTCACAATCGATAAAACATTAAATACACGATTTTTCATTGTGAGCCATGAAGAATTAGCGAAAATTCAGATGGCAAGAAATAAAATGACCAATTGGGTGGAAAATAAGAATGGCGTTGATAATGTGCTAGTTGAGCATGTTGTTGATTTTGAAAATAGTTGGGATAAATTAAATTTAAAAAGATGAGAAAATTACTTGTACTGATGGTTATTGGTTTTAATGCTATAGGATACGGACAGCTAAATATAGTTGACGATCCAAATTTTAACACAGGAACCGGTTTCAATGCTTCGGTATATGCTTCTGAAATTCAATCGGATGGAAAAATTCTTTCTGGCGGGAGTTTTTCAGAAATAAACGGGGTATCTAGGAATGGAATAGCCAGACTTAACCCCAACGGAACGGTAGACTTGAGTTTTCAGCCCGGATTAGGTTTAAGTGGTGGTTCGACAAGATGTATTGCTATTCAAAACGATGGTAAGATTTTAGTTGGGGGAACATTTACAAGTTATAATAATGTCAATTCACCTAATCTGGTTCGATTAAATTCAGATGGTAGTATTGACCCCTCATTTTCGGTTGGGCTTGGATTTGAAGATTCAACTTGTTGTACTTATCTACCCGCAGTTTTATCAGTAAAAATACAATCAAATGGCCAAATTTTGGTAGGGGGTTATTTTAACAAGTATAACGGATTGCCCGTTTGTCAAATTATAAGGTTGAATTCGGATGGTTCATTTGACGCTAGTTTTAATTCGATTAGTTTTGTTGACTTTAATGGGTTTATTACGGTTATCGCGGATATATTAATCCAATCAGATGGAAAAATACTTTTGGCAGGGAGTTTTTCTGAATACAATGGAGTCCCGAGAAATAATATTGTAAGATTGAATAATAACGGATCCATTGATCTCACCTTTAATCCAGGAACTGGCTTTGATAATGGTACTCGATCAATAGATATTTTGACCAATGGTGACATATTCGTTGGAGGGGGTTTTTCGAGTTTTAATGGGGTTCAAAAAAACTCCGTGTGTAAACTAAATCCAAATGGCTCTTTGGATAATACCTTTGATCTAACAGATGGTTTTTCTAGTTTAAATAAAATAAAATTAACTCAAAACAATAAGCTGTTTATTGCCGGTAGCTGGGGGAATAACGCTTTAAACTCTAATCTACAGCGATATAACTTAGATGGATCGATGGATACTCTTTTCTTTTATAATTACGGCCAAATAAATACAGTGAATGTATTAAGTAATAATCAACTTATCGTGGGGGGCAATTTTGCTTATCTTGGCAATACATATAGTAATGATTGTTTAACTAAATTGATAATTTGTCCTAATGCAATTCAGCAAACTACAAATGTGACAGCTTGTGAAACATATACAACACAAATGGGTCAAATAATAACTCAATCAGGAACTTATCAAGAAACTATCCCGAATGTTTTGGGTGCAGACAGCGTCTATATGACATACAACTTAGTGATAAATGCAGTAGATTTTAACGGAACATCTGCTCAACTTTCTTCTACAGCTTGCATTCCTAGTTCAAGTGGAAGTGCAACTATATTGTTTAACTCAATCATTGTTAATGATGAATACGATGCACCCATAATTTCAGAGTATTATTCTGGATCAGGTCAAAATCATGCTATTGAGATTTATAATACAGGTGGAAATAGTATTGATATAGGAGGGTTCAATTTGGTAAATAGCTCTAATCAAGAATATTATATTCCTCAAAATACAATTGTACCTGCTCACAGCACGTTAGTTATTGCACATCCAAATTCAGGATTAGCTGGGGACTTATTTACTACGGTTGTTGATGGTTCTCCGATAGTTTTACGTTACATAAGTCAAATGCCTATTTATACTTTCAATTATGATTATGCAATCCCTATAACCAATCAAACTATAATACGAAAACATACAATTAATTTGTCTTCAAATGGATATTTGAACAGTGGAAATTATACACCATCTGAGTGGCTTTCTGTAAATCTTAATCAAAACACATTGGGTTCTCACTATGATCCAACCCCTTTTTACTCGGTCGTTTGGGATAATGGTTTTACAGGGTACACCCAAACTAATTTAGCTCAGGGAGATCATGCTTATACTGTAGTTCATAATTCTAGTGGGTGCGTAGTTTTGCAAGATACTGTTACAATAACTGCCCTGCAAAATGATAACATTTCCATTACACCTAACCCCGCCTTTGGCAATGCTCCGCTCAACGTAGCTTTTGCCAATCAAACACCGAATTTGAGCAACTACAATTTTACATGGTATTTTGGAGATGGAACTTCGCAACAATCCAATGCGCCATTCTTGAGTCATATCTACACGCAAAATGGTTATGCGGATGTAACTGTTGTTGCTGATAACCTAACAACGGGCTGTTCGAGTTCACAAACATTCAATGATATGATTTTTGTGATAGGTGGGGTTACTTGTACACATACAGCAACTATCAATCAATCAGGTCCATTAACAGGATGTGTGGGAGATTCCATTCTGCTGAGTTCTAATACAGATCCAAGTTTCACGTATCAATGGAATAAAAATGGTATTCCAGTGAGCGGGGCAACAAGCAATTCTTTTTATCCAACGCAAAGTGGTTCATATACCGTTACCATTTATGAAAATAACTGTCCAGTAACTTCCGCAGGCATTTCAGTAACGATGAACGCATTGCCTTCAGTGCCAAACATTACCTCAAGCGGAACAATTGTGCCGTGTTCAGGGGGATCAATGACTTTATCTGCGCCTGGTGGTTTAACTTCATACCTGTGGAATACGGGAGCAACCACAAGCTCTATCAATGTTTCTCAATCTGGAAACTACTCTGTAACTGTATCCAACAGTGCGGGATGTCAAACTACTTCCAATCTATTTGCCGTAAACGTATCATTTATGCAGCCTCAACAAGTTTGTATTGTAGGTATGGATTCATTGACCAATGAGAATAAAATTATTTGGGAAAAGCCTTTGTCTTCAGGAATTGATTCCTTCTATGTATACAAAGAAACTAATGTTTCCAATGTTTACACAAAAATCGGTGGTACAGATTATACAGATTTAGCAATTTTGTTGGACGTAAATTCCAATCCTGCTGTTCAGTCGTATCGCTATAAAGTTTCAATAGTTGATACTTGTGGCGTAGAAACCAATTTGGGTGATTTCCATAAAACAATCCATTTAACCATCAACCAAGGAATTGGAGGGGCTTGGAACTTAATTTGGAGCCATTACGAAGGACTAAACTTTGGAAGTTACAACATTTATAGAGGAACTGATCCAACCAACATCAGTTTGCTTACAACCATTCAAAGTAACTTAAATTCGTATACCGATTTAACACCACCAACAGGCCCATTGTATTACCAGATTGAAGTTGTAAATCCAAACAATTGTGATCCTACTAAAGTATTAAACTATGGTGTTTCACGTTCGAATATTGTTAACAATGGCTTATCGGGCGTACAAGAAATCGTGAACACGAACATAGTTGTCTACCCCAACCCAACAAACAGTAACATTACATTAGAGGTGTCTTCTGAGTTGGTTGGTAAAATGTATTCAATCCAAGATTTTTCAGGAAGAATTATACGTGAAGGAAAAATAAGTTCAACCCAAGAGCACATTGACTTACAACATGTTGCTCGAGGCGCCTATTACTTGTCAATTGATAAAAGTTCATCTGTAACCAAGCTCATCAAGCAATAAAATTTAACAACATCGCTGCATTCCCTCATCGCGTTCAAAACGGTGGGGGAATTTTTTGTTTTCAGTACTATTTTTAACGTAAATACTTGTTGGTTTATAAA
>JBIKQS010000187.1:0-5150 GCA_044349575.1 Crocinitomicaceae bacterium | reverse complement strand
TCTTTGAAATTACCACTGATGATAATGATTAAATCGATCAAGGTCCAAATACCACAACCACCTAAGGTAATAAGTTGCAAAACTCCTATTACTGTATGCCCAGTATAAAAGCGATGAATCCCCATTGTTCCTACGAACCAACATAATAAAAGACAAGTTATCCATTGATTATTATCAGTACTTTTTTTTACTGGATTTGTTGTACTTATTATCAAACCTTCCTGCCTTACACCACAACTTGGACAAATTTCTGCCTTAGCATTAATAATTGCTGCACATTCTTGACAATATTTTTCGTTATCTTGTTTCATATTCTAAAGTTATAATTTTTTTTAATTCTCAAAAACAAATTCATTACTTAAATTATTCAAAATAGCAATTTACATGAATGATTCCAGTCATTCTCAAAATATAATATCCTATTTGAATGATTATAGCTAACAAGGCTACAAGTACAAACCATTTGTACGAAATATTAAAATTCAATACTACACTGAAAAAAAGCAATACAAGTAGAGCAATATATAGTAAAAGTGATGGAAAAAGAACAAGGGATTTTTCCAAATCCCCCTGTATCAAATATAGAAATGATCGTTGAATACCACAACCCGGACAATCGTAGCCAAAATATTCCTTAAATAAGCATTTTAACAAATCAATACCCTTTAGATGCGATGTCAGTTAAGGCAAAAGCAAATCCAAAAACCACCCGTAAAATAACAACTATAATTGCTAAAGCACCTAGAATTATTCCAATCAATGACAAAGTTTTTGCTGACTTTGCCTGATTGAATGACTTTTGGGAATATAAACTTGGGTTAGCTTCATAGTCGGAAATTGCTTTGTTTGCTTTCGACATTGCTAAAACACCAACAATTATCGCTATTAAACCACCATAACAACATGTGCAGAATGTAATAACTATTGAAACAACCCCCAAGGTTTGAGCATTTTTAGCATCACTCAAGTTTATAGGGTCAATGATTTCTAAATTTTCTGCTTGATAATTACTCTCCATAATAAATTGTGCTTTTTGAAAAAAAAAAGAATCTTGTTGAATAAATCAACAAGATTCTTTTTGTTATTTCGAATTAAGGATTAACTGCAGAAAATTATACTAAATCTCTACCGTCAGCCATTTTCATTTTACCAGTTAGAATGGAAATTAAGTCAATTAATGTCCAGATTCCGCATCCTCCAGCTGTAAGTAACATTAACCACCAGTTACTGTAACCCATCATCATTCGATGAACACCAAATCCTCCTAAAAACCAGCAAACAATTGCCATTGTCATTTTTGATTGAGGTTCTTTTTCTTCTGCCATAATATAAATATTTTCTTATTTTGCTTACTCTTTTCGGTTTTCAGCATCCCCGGTTAAACTATTTAAAAATAATTGCTTACATCAAATTTGTAAACTTTTACAAAAAAAGTACTAATAAATTAATTAGAAGAAAATTGAATGGTAAAATTATTAACATACTTTCCTGAAAAATTGTTAATAACCTGTGTGCCTAATTGTTTAAGTAAAACAAAAAAGGCACTTATTTGTTTTTCATCGCTTGATAAACCAATAGATTAAACGACCAAAACCAAGTAATGATGCAAACAATGCGCCCCACAGCAAGTATTTTCTCGTATTGGTGAAAATTGTAATGGAATCTGCTTTTTTAAGAAAGTTTGTCTCCCCTTTTACAATTTCGTAAATAGGAACAATTTCTCCCTCTTTATCTTCGTAATGCTGTGGTATTGTAACCGCAATACTATCACCTTCCTTTACACTCTTCTTAAAAGAATCCTTTTTAAAATAATAGTAATTATACTCTCCTATTTCATAACTCGCTTTTAATTTATCAAATTGAAAAATCAGCGCATCACCTTTCATTCTTGTTGCCAAATGTTCTTTTATTGTTTTAACTTTGACTTGTACAGTTTTTAATTCTTTTTCCTCATAAGAAGGCACACAAGATCGAAAACAAAACAATCCAATACCAATAGGAATTCCAATGATTAGAAAACCAAATTTTCTTTTATTCATATTTTATATATTTTTTCAAGTTGTAATTTAATAACTAGGTTAACTTATTATCCGGTAGTATCTTTTCAACACTCTCCAAAAAATCTCTATCCGGTCGAATCGTAAATTGCGCTTGTGCGTAAAACAGTTCGCGTTCATTAAGCTTATTCTCAATATACCTTGCTAAATCCTCGCCATGCATTCCCACCAAAAGCGGTCTCTCAGTTTTGGATTCAGACAATCTTCGTGCGATTTCTCGAGGTTCAAGCTTCAAATAAACAGTACTTCCAAAAGAATTTAGTACTGACATAGCATCACCAAAACAAGGAAGCCCACCCCCTACAGAAATTACTGTGTTTTGAAGAACTCTCAATTCATCAATACAATTTCTTTCCAATTCTCGAAAATACACCTCTCCCTTTTGTTCAAAAATTACTGTAATGGTCAAACCTGTTTTTTTCTCAATCCACTTATCCGTATCCAGAAATTTCCAATTTAATTTTTTAGCCAATTTCTTCCCCAGAGAAGTCTTCCCTACTCCCATAAATCCGATAAGAATGATTGGTCTCAATGCGATTTACTTTTTCTCGAATTGATTATCAAAGAATTTTATACAGTCCATACCGTAAAATTCAGGACCTACATTTAAATTAAAATCAAGAGTGCCATCCTTTTTAAAGGTAAAAGAATAAATTACCTCACCATCTTCAGAAAAAACATCAGCCTTGTTGTTTGTATCAAAAACAGCCAAACCACTCTCTTTGATGCCATCACAAACCCCTTTTAACGAAAAACTGTATTTCAATCCTGTTTTGTCGCAATCAGTAATTGTTAATCGTGATTTTTGAGAATTAACATAGGTTCCATTCCTAGTTAGTTTTTCTTCTTTTTCTTCCTTCTCGTCAGCATCTTTTACTTCTTTCTGAACTGTCAGAGTATCTTTGCTCACTTTTACTTTCTTGGCTTCATTGCTAGTAGCACTAGACGATGCAGTAGTTGAATTAGAACCCCCGCAACTAAACAACACGAAAGTACACAAGGATAGAATTACAAAATTTCTTTTCATTTCTTTGATTTAACTTTTTACAATATTAAGAAAAATTAGTGTAAGGTATGATTTGACACGTCAACAAAAATTTAACAAGCCAAAAATGCATGAATTTTTCCAATTTTATCATTCAATAAAAAATATTTGTTATATTTGTTAATAGTGAAATGAATCAATTGAAACAACATATAAAATTTGGAGAAGTCTATCGGCGATCTGACTTGGAATATTATTCTAATTCAATTGATAGACATTTAGCTGAATTAACTTCTGAAGGAGTATTAGTTAAGGTTAACCAAGGGTTGTATTATGTGCCTCGTAAATCAAAATTTGGTCTAGTTCCTCCAAGCGATGAAAAATTAATTGAGCGTTTTTTAAAAGATGAAGATTTTATTTTACTTTCCCCAAACTCATACAATAGTCTTGGACTCGGATTAACTCAATTGTATAACATAACTTGGGTTTATAATCACAAACGAAAAGGAAAATTTGAATTAAACGGTAAAGACTTTGAGTTTAAATTAAAAGCATCCTTTCCAAAGAGAATTACTAAAGAATTTCTTTTGGTAGATTTATTGAATCAATTGGAATATTTAGCTGAAGAACAAGATATTATATTAACTAAATTACCGAACAAACTGAAAGAGTATCATTTAACTGATTTGATGAAGGTTACCCAAAAATACGGATCTGGGTCAACAAAACGCATTTTAAAATCGCTCATTAGAAAAAATATTTACTATGAATAATTTTATCCATCGAGATTTAGAGTTCAAGGATTTGCTTGCGATTGTTGCCAATGATAAGAAAATCGATATTGCCTTGATTGAAAAGGATTATTGGATAATGCACGTTTTGTATTCTCTTCAACAACAAAACATAGCATTTGAATTAAAAGGCGGAACTTCTGCTTGGCGATCAATTAATTTGAGATTCATTTGCCAAACAATATAAATCAACGAGAAACCTCTATTACAAGGGCCAACCTGACTTTGAAATTCTACTATCAGTGATAAAAACACATGCACACAAATTTTAACTCACTCAGCAAAAAACTTTTCTCGAATTGCGTGGTAAACAGCTCGAGGAATTCTATTTTGAATTTGTTCTTTTACCCGCTTTATCTGCATATTGACATGAGAAATATTTAATTTTTCCATAATATATTTACTCGGCTTTCCGTAATAATATTTCATTTTTAGCATCAATGCATCTCGTTTTGATATATGCTGAAAGATAACTCGTAGTACTTCTTCAAATTGCTCATTCGTCAACTCAATTGATGGAGCACCTTCTTTAAAAGAACTAGAAATCGTTTCCCATTGATAATCCGTTAATTGAGAAATGGTTTTACGTTGAATGTTTTTTTGGGCATTTTCCTTCCTGAAGTCAGACTTTAAAAAATTATCTACCACTTGAACAACCCATGAACTTGAAGAAAAAGCATCAGGATTCCTGTGGAATTCAACCGGAATCTTCTGATAAATATGCAAACAAAAATCTTGAAATAAATCTTTGGCGTCTTCTTGTTGCTTAAACTTCAATATTCGACTGTAAATTAACTTGTCGTATCGGTTTAAAAACTCTTCACAAATTGTTTGTTGAACAACTATATCCATCTACAATTAAACAGGGGTTGAGTGACCTAAAATTTGTTTCAATCCCTTTACCTGGTGTTCCAGTTGAAGAATTGATTCAGGCGAAAAATAATACAAAATGTTATCAATGGCACTGGCTTGATTAATGTGGTTTTCAATTAAAAACGTATTCACCTTGTGCTTTTTTAAAACATAAACAACGTGAGATATTTCTTTTCGTAAATTTTCAAATCCCATAGTGGCCGGATACAACAAAATAACCGTTAAATGAGAAAAATCGGTAGCTGAAGCATTCAACTTTACATTCGTTGGATTTTCTTTGAGCCACGCATAAATAGACGCTTGAAACAACAACTCAAATGGATCTCCGATGAGGATGGTGTTTGAACTATTTTTAACCAAATGCTCGAGGCTAAAATTTAACGCAATTGATAAATTTTCCAGTTCATATTCTCCGTTGTAATCACACGCAACGTTATTCAAAAC
>JBIKQS010000183.1:0-5205 GCA_044349575.1 Crocinitomicaceae bacterium | reverse complement strand
CCTTGGTTTTTTTTAGTTGGCTGTTCTTTTTTTATCTTGCTTTATGTTCCAATAATGAAATTAGAAAATAGTTTTTTAGCAGATAAATTCGGAAAAAAATATTGGGAATGGTCGGCTAAAACACCTATGTTTATACCGAAATTTAGATTGTTTCAAAAATCTAGCATTCCATTTTCGATAAAATTAGTTTGGAAAAATGAATATCCTGGAATTGTTTCAACGCTATCTAGTTTGTGGTTTATTTCTTTCTTGCGACTTCAGTTTTTAGTGGGTAAGATAACTATTTCTCTTCCTTTAATCTTTTTTGCAATAATGATTCTTGTTTTTGGTCTATCCTCACGCTATCTTAAACATAGGACACAATTTTTTCCAAAAATGGGTTAGGAAATAGCTTATAAAAAGAGTAATTACAGTGCAACTCGGGCAACGTGCAATATTGCATCACCTTTATAGACAACAGGAGATTTATTAACGCAAATCACATAGCCTGGTCCGCTTGATTTTATCTTTTTTTCATAATTCCCATAGGGATCTGTAACTATAGCTAAAATCTCACCCTTATCTACAAAGGCTCCATTTTTAACTAAAGATTGGAACATACCAGAATTTGGAGCCCTCAACCATTTTGAATCTTCGAGAATAATGGGGTCTCGTTCTTTTGTGATGTCAATTTTATAGTTGCGCATTCCGAGATGAGAAATAATTCTTTTAGCACCATTCAGGCCTTCTTCTACAATCATTTCTTCAATATCATTTGCCATTCCACCCTCAAATAGCAATATTTTCTTTTTCATCTTAATCATTGATTCTCGGATTGATTTTGAAATTAACGATGAATTTAAAATAAATGGCGGGTTGAATACTCGAGCCAATTCCATGCTTTCAGGATCTGACATTACACAACGAATTTGAGGAAAATTATTTCGTTGGGCGGCCCCGGTGTGAAAATCAATGATATAATCACAATGAGGTGCTATTTCTTTCATAAAATGATAGGCAAATTGACTAGCTAAAGATCCCGTTGCTGTACCAGGAAAGCTTCGATTTAAATCTCTTCCATCTGGCAAATCTCGTTGAATATTAAGGAATCCAAAAATATTGAAAACTGGCAGACAGATTATGGTACCACGAGTGGGTTTATGAAGTTTTTTACGAAGAAATCTTCTAATTATTTCCACGCCATTGATTTCATCTCCATGCAAGCCTGCCATCAATAGAATGGTTGGACCATCTTCTTTTGCTCTTTCTACAATAACCGGAACTTGTATGGGTGTTCTTGTATGCAGTCTCGCTACATCCATATTCAATTGTGCTCCTTTTCCCGGAAGAATTTCTTGGCCTAAAATTGAAAGTTTTTTGTGGGATTTACCTGTTGACATTTCGCTCTATGTATTCAATAATTTTTCCTGCTATATCTTCTTTTGTTGTTTTTTCAATTCCTTCAAGTCCCGGTGAAGAATTTACTTCTAAAACCAATGGGCCTCGTTCAGATTGCAGCATATCAACACCAGCTACGCCTAAACCAACCGCTTTCGCAGCTAAGATTGCTGTATATTTTTCTTCAACAGTTAATTCAATCATTTGAGATGACCCTCCTCGATGTAAGTTAGATCTAAACTCGCCGGGCTTACCTTGTCTCTTCATAGCACCGACAACTTCACCGTCAACAACAAACGCACGAATATCGGCCCCTTTTGCCTCTCTTATGAACTCTTGTACTATTACACGTGCTTTTAATCCATTAAATGCTTCCAGAACAGATTGTGCCGCATTCATGTTTTCAGCCAAAACAACTCCTAATCCTTGGGTTCCTTCAAGTAATTTTAAAACTACTGGTGCGCCTCCAGCTGATTCTACAACATGTTTTACATTTTTAGAATAATTTGTAAAGACGGTTTTTGGTAAGCCAATTCCTTCTTTTGAAAGTACCTGAAGACAACGTAATTTATCTCTTGAATGAATAATTCCTCGGGAGTTAACAGCAGTAAAAACATTCATCATTTCAAATTGGCGGACAACAGCCGTCCCAAAGAAGGTGACAGAAGCTCCAATTCTAGGAATAACAGCATCAAATCCTGTGAGATATTCCTCTCCATAAAACAGTGCAGGTCCTTTTTGTTCAATTTCAATATTACATCGAAGATGATCAATAATATGAGCCTCGTGACCCCTGTTTATGGCTGATTCTACTAATCTACGGGTTGAATAAAGATTTGGATTTCTGGATAATATTCCTATTTTCATGTGTTTTTTATTAAAGTGTATTTTAAGCTTGTGTCAATTAAAAATCGTTTATTCAACAGTTTACGTCCAATTAGAATAGGATAACGCATACCCTTTCTTTGTGTTAGTGAGAATTCTGTTTTTATTTTAACGGAACCCAAAACAATATATGTTTTTATAAAATAACGTTCCTGTATAATCCCATTTGAACTCTTTACTTTTTTTCGTCTAAACTCTTTAAATGAAAATGGGTTATTTTGAAATTCAGGATGATTTGAGTCTAGAAAAACAACATAGAGTATTCCATCTACTTCTTCGATTAATGAAACATGAATGCTGGAAGAATATGCTCCTGTATCAATTTTTACTTTGACATTTTTAAGTCCAAACTCAGGAAGAGACGCCCATTCTCTTCGGCCAATCACAGATTTTGAAAAAGCTTCATTCATTAAAACAAATGTAGATATAATCTATATATTTAGAAAAATATATTTAATTATTCCCTTTAAATGGTGGTTTCTGAAATAGATAAAATTTATCTTATTAAAGTAACATGTCCCACGACAATCTTACGTTCGTCAACTTTAGGGTTTTTATAGATTATTTTGTAAGAATAAGTTCCATCATGTACATCTCTTCCATTAATTCCATAAGAACCATCCCAACCTTCATTTACATCAGATGTTTCAAAAATAACTTCACCCCAACGGTTGTAAATAAACATTTCAAAATTGTAAGGATCGAACCCGGCGGTGAAAATGGGCTTGAATTTTTGGTTGTGATTATCTCCATCTGGTGTGAACGTATTAGGAATATAGAATACTTCACCTTCTTGATATTGAATGGATTGCTGATAAGTATCAACACATCCCATTGCAGAAGTTGCTGTTAATGTAATCGTATACCCACTAGATGTATTTGAATAGGTATGAACAGGATTTTCATCGTTTGATGTTTGTTGATTTCCAAAATCCCAGCTATAGGTGCTAGCACCAACTGAATTATTACTAAATGAAACTGTCTCTGTTGGTTCAGTGAAAATAAATATGCTTGCGTTAAATGCTGCTACTGGTGGGTTTTCTACGCAAATATAATCGTTTAAAGTTAAGGTGTTAGAGCATCCATTTTCTGTTGTAGTTAAAGAAATGTCATAACAACCTCCTTGATAGAATGTGTAACTAGCTACACAATCATTAGTTAGCTGACCATTTCCAAAATCCCAACTACAATTACTTGGATTTCCTAAAGTATTTGCGAAGGTAACTGTTAAAGGTGCACATCCACTGAGTTGATCAGCCACAAAACCTACAGTCGGGATAAGATTAACCGTTACTGTACCAGATGCCGGAGCGCTTACACATCCATTCAAGTTGTAAATAACTGAATAGGTTGTTGTCGCTGTGGGATTAACTACTATTGAGCTAGTAGTTTCTCCATTTGGAGTCCAAGTATATGTTCCACCAGAAACCGGAGATGTAGCAGAAAGCGTAGCTGATTGTCCCTCACAAATAGAAGGTGAATTAATACTAACCACAGGAATTGGATTAACCGTTACGGTTCCTGAAGATCCTTGACTATTACAGCCGTTAAAAGTGTAAGTTACCGTATAATTTGTAGTATTAGCTGGATTTACAGTTATTGAATTAGTGGTTAATGAATTAGTAGCCCAAGTATATGTTCCACCTGCGGGGTTTGGTGTAGCTGTAATTGTAGTTGTTTCACCGGCACAAATCGTAGCAGATGAAACAGTAACTGAAGGAATCGGATTCACAGTAACCACACCAGTTCCTGTAGTAGTACATCCACTCAAAGAATATAATACAGTATAGGTTGTTGTTACGTTAGGAGAAACGGTAATTGAACTTGTAGTTTGGGCGTTATTCCATGTAAATGTTCCACCGCTGGAGCTAGGTGAAGCGGTTATGGTAGTATTTTGTCCTGCACAAATAGTTGATGGAGATACAGAAACTGTAGGCATCGGATTTACTGTTATATTGCTTGTTTCGGTTGCCGTACATGAGTTTAAGGTATACGTTACCGTATAGGAGGTAGATGTATTTGGTGTTACTGTAATCGATGACGTTGTTGCACCATTAGACCAAAGATAAGTTCCACCAGTAGGATTTCCTGAAGCATTTAGCGTAGCATTGGAACCGGAACAAATGGTTGAGTTATTTACCGTTACAGTTGGTGTTGGATTAACGGTAATCGTTCCGGTTGTTGGCGAGGTTGTAACACCATTTAAAGTATAAACACATGTGTAAATTGCATTTGTAATAGGCGAAACCGTAATACTTTGTGTGGTCTGACCACCTGGCGACCAAAGATAGGTACCTCCTGGATCAGATGGAGTAGCTGTTAGTATTGTAGAAGAGCCACTGCATATTGTATCGCTATTTACTGAAATTGTTAAATTAGTAACAGTAATTGTAATATTATCTGTGGCTATACACCCTCCCAAATCATAAGTAACTGTGTAGGTTGTTGTTGTTGTAGGAGTGGCATTAACTATATCGCCATTTGCAGGAGAAACTGTTGTACTTGGAGACCAAGAATAGGTTCCACCAATTGGACTTCCGACCGCAGTAAGCTGTGTAGACTGTGAATTAAAAATTGCGCTTAGCGGGGTAGTTATATAGACGGAAGGAATAACTGGAGTAACCGTAATAACATGTTGAGCACTTACAGCATTATTACATGCGTCAACTCCTTGATAATCGACAGTAATTGTCCCTCCGCCACACATTGTAAAGTTAGGCGTTATAGTTGGTGTTAATGTTCCTGAAAGCAAACATGTACCGCTTTCAGAATTTGTATAAGTTGCATTTTGATTCCAGCTAAATTGAGTTGCATTGTTATAAGTCAACGAAGTTGGTAAACCAGCAGGAAGTGTAACAGTAGGAGCAGCAGGAGCAGAAACCGTGATAACATGCTGAGCAGTTAGAGGGTTGTTACAAGCGTCAGTTCCGGAGTAGTTAATAG
>JBIKQS010000182.1:0-5211 GCA_044349575.1 Crocinitomicaceae bacterium | reverse complement strand
AATAAAAATAGGAAATTTGGTACAGAGAAATGAAGTGGAATTGTTTACCATTTAAATTCAAAGCTCCCACAAGATAAGCGAGCTGTAATATCAAATCAACGAATTAAAGGAACTCCTTTGTTTCTGTATTTTAAAGTAATATTTTTCAAATAATCTTCTCTCCATTGTCGGGCAGCCGTTTGATTTAATTGCTCCATTAACGGATAATCATCTGAAATGATTCTGGCATCAGATAAATTTAATGTTTTTTGATCGATCAAGTTTTTTTGAATGTCATATTTTTTTTCTTGATTGTTATTCATGTACGTTATTGGAAAAGTAATTTTCTTGTAATCAAGCGTGTGAAGACTGGCTATAAATAAATTGTTTCTGTTTCTTTCGCCTTTTTCCATAGTTGGTAAAATATCCACTTTAAAACCCGAAACTTGAAGTGTTTTAAGTAAAGATCGAGCTGAAATACCCGCTTCCCCGGATAAATGCCCATTGAAATTTATAACAACAAAACCTGTATTGCTTAAGGCTCTTTTTAGTTGTTCTAATGCTTCAAGACTAAGTACATGCGAAGGGGCAATTTCACCATTAAAAATATCCATTACGATAAGATCATATCTTTGTTCGTTTGCATTTAAATACCTTCGAGCATCATCTTCAATGACATTGATCGCATCGTTTAAGAAAAAATATTCTCTGGCAAAAGAAGCAATGTCTTTATCCAATTCAACGGCATCAATGGTATAATTTAGTTGTGATTTATCGCCTAAAAATAGAGGGACAATTCCACCGCCTAAACCCAGAATCAATGCATTTGAAGGATTTTTCCCATGATAACTTGCCAATGATTTTACAATGCTAGGATACGACCAAACTGAAGAAACATTTTGCCCATTTATTATGCGAATCCAGGTTTGACCCATTCTATTTATAAAGAGTGTGCGTTCATTTATGGTATCATTCACTTTTTTCTCCACCACCATAAGCTGACCATTGAGCCCTTCTCTCATCTCTAAAACTTGTAGTCCAATTACATCCTTTTCTGAGCTACCTAAAAGCAAAATTATTCCAGCAAACAAGACACTTGTAAAACTTGTATATTTAATTTTATTATTTTTTGATTTCCAAGTGGTTATCACTAACATGAGTGAAAGAAAAACAAGAAATATTTGAAGAGTTTTTAGTAATCCAAATTCAGGAATGAAAAAAAATCCTGTTAGTACCGTAAAGAAAATCCCTCCCCACGTTGAATAAGAAAAAACTAAACCAGCACTGTTTGAATGTTGAGAAATTTTAGCGATAATCAAGGGAGTTGTCGAGGCCAATGCAATGGTTGGAATAAACAAGCCTATAAATGCAACTATATATGCGGTAAACACTTCACTATCAAATAGTTGATTATAATTGAAATAAGCAACAATGGAATAAGCAATGAGACTTGAGAAAAAGGCGATTAACAAAAGAAAAGTTAATTTTTGACTTGAGTATTTTTTTGATAAAAATGCACCCACAAAATAACCGATTGCTAAGCCACCTACTGAAAGTAAAATCAATTTTGCCCACAACTCAACTGAATTCCCCAAAATAGGCGCTAAAATATGAGGAACTACAAGCTCTAACAACATTACGAGTCCACCCTCGAGAAATGCCAGTATGAGAAGCGCTCGACTAGTCATTTTGCTTTTTGAATAAAAAAGTAACTTAAAATACTCGCTAAAAACAGCATTGTTCCCAAAAGTATTATAGTGAAATTCACCCCAATTGTTGGCATTAAAAGGAACAGACAAATCAAGGTAAATAAAACTCCTGATAAGGTCCCGATTCCATATACTAATCCCGCAAAATTTCCCGATTTATCTGGTGTTTTATCTGTTTGATTTTCAGTAAGCCAAGCAGAAATTATTGGGGAAGTAAGGCCCATGCAAAACACAGGAATCAATACTAATAGCAAGCCGGCAAATAGCGATGCTGATTTAATTTCCATAGTGTATGTGATAGGTAGAATAGTATTTCGAAAGAAGACTATTGAGATAATATAGATTCCGGAAATTACTAAAGACAACGGAAGAATTTTCCATTTCTTTTTCTGGATGAAATAATGACTTGCGCGATAGGATAATGCAAGGGCAATTAGCGTAAGTGTTAAAATAGACGTCCAAACATAAAGCGTTGCTCCAATGTGAGGAGTGTACATTTTGGCTGCCATTATTTCGTAGGATAAAAGTGCCCCACCTTCAAGAAAAACAAGAATGTATGCCAATAATCTCATGCGTATAGTCACAAATATATTAATTTTTGTTTTGTAACGAGATTGATATTTTGGTGGTTAACTCAACAAAATCTTCAACTGACAGCCTCTCTGCCCTCAATTCCAAAAAGGGCAAGCTAGGATCTTGAATTATTGGTTTTATGGCATTACGTAAAGTTTTTCTGCGCTGATTAAAAGCAGTTTTTACGACTTGAATAAACAATTTTTCGTCACATCCTAGATTCTCTCTGCTATTTCTTACACAACGAATTACGGCCGATTTTACTTTTGGCGGTGGATTGAATACATGTTCATCAACTGTGAAACAATATTCAATGTCGTAAAATGCCTGAAGTAAGACACTCAAAATGCCATATTGCTTTGACCCTGGTTTTTCAGCTACGCGTTCAGCAACCTCTTTTTGGAACATCCCAACGATTTCAGGTATATGGTTTCGAAATTCAAGACATTTAAACAAAATTTGAGAGGAAATATTGTAGGGAAAATTTCCAATTACACCGATTTTCTTGCCATCTATTATTTTTGATAGGTCTTCGCGTAAAAAGTCACCAAAAATTACTTTTCCTTTAAGTTGAGGAAAATGAAGGTCTAGATAGCGAACAGATTCATCATCCACTTCCATACACCAAGTATCCAGTTCGGTTCTCTTCAATAAAAATTCGGTGAGTGCGCCCATACCTGGACCAATTTCTACTATTTTTGGAGCAACATCTTGACTTCCATATAGATTGGCAATCTTTTCACAAATTCCTTTGTCTTTTAAAAAATGTTGCCCAAGGCGTTTTTTTGGTTCAACTTTTTGCATGAAACTCTTCAATAATGGTTAGAAAAGTTCGAAAGGCTGCAAATTTACCGTCGTATTTCGCGCTATGTTCTTGCTGAAGGGCTGGTGCATGTTTCTCTTGGTATTCATCCAATATTTCTTGAGAAGGACTGACATACATAACAGAATATGTTACGCCTCCCTCTTCTTCGCCATGAATTCGAGATAAACGACTTTCTTTAAAACATCCTGTATTCAGAACATCGGGAATGTGTTTATTTCGCATCCAATCCAACCAATCTTTTTCAATTATTGGATCCAAACTTACGGTGACGTTGTACAATATCATTTTGTTACTTTTCAACAAAGATAAATGAATACATTGGAAAGCATGAGAAACTAACTAACTTTGACCAAATGAAAAAGGAAACTTTTAAGATTGAAGGCGATTATATTGAATTAATGGCACTGTTGAAAGCAATAGGATTGGCTGAAACGGGAGGACATGCTAAATTCATTGTTGATGAGGGGGAAGTCATACGAAATGGCGAAATAGAATTAAGAAGACGGGCAAAGCTTATCAAAGGAGATGAATTAGAAATAGCGGGCCGTAAAATTAATTTACTTTAAAGGGACTTTGTTCTTCCCCCATCAACGGGTAAGTTAATTCCATTAATGTAAGAAGCTTCTGGCGAAACTAAAAATGCAATGGCAGCGGCAATCTCTTGAGGTTCAGCAATACGTTTCATAGGAGATTCTCCGGCCATTTCTTCAAAAATATCGTGAATACTTTCGCCTGTCTTTTCGGATTTTGCCTCTGCAATTCCTTGTAGTCTAATCGTATTTGTAGCTCCAGGAAGCACATTGTTAACGGTAATTCCATATTGACCAAGTTCGTTTGCCATCGTTTTGCTCCAGCTTGCCACTGCGCCCCGTATGGTATTGGAAACTCCGAGATTTGGCAAGGGTTGTTTAACCGATGTTGAAATGACATTTACAATTCTCCCATAGCCTGAATTAATCATTCCTGGGTAACATGCTTGAACAAGAATATGATTGCAAACTAAATGTTGATTGAAGGTACTTGTAAATTCTTCAATTTCCGCATGAATGATAGGTCCGCCTTTTGGCCCGCCCGTATTGTTTACTAAAATTGAAATAGTATTTCCTTCTAAAATATAGTGGTTTATGATTTCCTTTAGCTCATAAGGTTTTGAAAAGTCTGCAACCAGGTAATGATGTTTTTGACCACAATCGTTGGGTAACTCGAGTAATGTATCTTTCAATTTATCTTCGTTTCTTGCAATGAGACAAATAGTTGCGCCCATTTCTGCAATTTTCAGGGCACTTTCCTTACCAATTCCTTGTGTGCTTCCACAAATCAGGGCGGTTTTATGAAGTAATGATTTCACGTGTTGCTATTTTTTCACTGCTAAATTAGAAAGAAAATACGGCTATTTTTTAATGGCGGTTATTTTCCTTTCCAATGTTAAGAAATTGTATACATGGCTTAATAATATCTTAATGTTTCTTTAACCCCTTTGTTACCTTGAAGAGATTACTTTGCAGCTGAATTAAATAAACAGATGAAAAATATTTTACTTTCCCTTTCTTTTTTAACAATTTCTCTAGGAATTTTCTCTCAATTTGGTGTATTAAGTGGCGTTGTGGTAAACAAAACCACCGGTGACAAAATTGAAATGGCACGAATTAAAATTGAAGGTATTAATAAAGGAGGATTTACAGATAGTACAGGTTCATTTTCTATTCAAGGGGTAAAAGCTGGGGTTTATACTATTACCTGTAGCGTTGATGAAATGGGATCAGATACCCTAAGAAATATAACAATCAATGCAAACGCGACAACTACTATTGATTTTCAATTCAAAAGTTCTATCAAAACGTTACAAGATTTTAAAATTACTGTTGAAAAGAACAAAGAAACGGTAAACGAAACCGAAAAAATGAAGCAGAAAAATCCTTCTGTTATTGAAATAATCGGTAAAGAAACTTTTAATAAATCACCCAATTCTAATGCGGCTGAAATTTTCAAGCGTGTGAGTGGAGCTAGTGTTCAAGACAATAAGTTTGTTGTAGTTCGTGGTTTGAGTGATCGATACAATTTTGCATTGATAAACGGAGCTGCACTTCCGAGTTCTGAGAGTGATCGAAAGGCCTTTTCATTTGA
>JBIKQS010000181.1:0-5239 GCA_044349575.1 Crocinitomicaceae bacterium | reverse complement strand
AACTTTTGATTCCACATTATAGGCTATTTGTGTTCTCACATGAGGATTCAAACTTCCTGTTTCGTTATAATCACGAGTAGCACGAACTGCGTCAATCTCTGTCAATCCTAAAGTAGAATTTGCGGCAACAAATCCTGGGTAGATATGCTTATTCTCTAGGTTAATAATGGTATCCCATTCGTTTTTATTATAACTATTTACCAAAGAATTTCCTACTTCTGTTATAACCCCATTTTTTATGCCGATAAAAGCGTGATCAATTGTTTCACCATTTCCAACGTGTAAAAAACCATCAATTAACAATATACGAGCTGGTTGTGCCGAAAGAAATCCTACCAATGTAAAAAACGATATACTTATAAATATTTTCATAGTTCAACTTTTAATGTAAATTTTCCTCATCTGTTCCCTCCTCACCTAATGTATTGCAATGAAAATGACGTTTCCCTTTCTTGCTAAATGGTTTTGATTGCTCGCCTTTTTCATTTGATTTGAGCATTTTAGAAATAATTCGCGCTCGTTCTGTATCATTTCTTTTTTGTAAAATCTCATCCTCTTTTCTTTCGAAAAAGATAGCACCATCAATCATTGTTAAATCAACTTTTGCAGTAGTTGTTAATGGATTGCTATCCCACAAAACTAAGTCAGCATCTTTCCCATTTTTGATACTACCTAAGCGGTCATCTAGATGAAGTAATTTTGCTGGATTAAGGGTTACCATTTTCCAAGCTTCCACCTCTGACATCCCACCATATTTAATACTCTTAGCCGCTTCTTGATTTAATCTACGACCCATTTCGGCATCATCAGAATTAATCGAAACAACAACACCTTGGTCGGCCATCAATTTTGCATTATACGGTATGGCATCATTAACCTCAAATTTGTAAGCCCACCAATCAGAAAAGGTTGAACCACCTACTCCATGTTTTTTCATTTTATCCGCTAACTTATATCCTTCTAAAATATGAGTAAACGTATTAATTCTAATTCCCATAGAATCTGCCACATGCATCAACATATTAATTTCAGATTGAACGTATGAATGACAGGTAATAAATCTTTTTTGAGCCAAAATTTGACTTAAAACCTCTAGTTCTAAATCTTTTCTTGGTTTCACGCCACCTTTTAATTGATAACTCTCCCACTCCTTTTGGTACTTCCTTGCTCTATGAAATCCATCGTAAAAAACTTGCTCAACACCCATTCTTGTTTGCGGAAAACGCGATGTATTGTAATCGCCCCAATTGGATTGTTTCACATTTTCACCCAATGCACATTTTATAAATCCCGGAGCATTTTTTATCAGCAAGTCTTCTGGTCTGTGTCCCCATTTCAATTTTATCAAAGCGGACTGACCACCAATGGGATTAGCAGAACCATGTAAAAGTTGAGCCGAGGTCACACCTCCTGCTAATTGTCGATAGATATTTATATCATCTGAATTTACAACATCAGCAATGCTTACTTCAGCTGTAATCGCCTGACTGCCTTCATTTACCCCTTTGGAAATAGCAATATGCGAATGCTCATCAATAATTCCATTTGTTAAATGTTTACCGGTACCATCAATCACGATAGCATTTTTTGGGTAATTAATTTTGTCTTTACCTACATATTTTATTTTTCCATTTTCAATAACAACTGAAACATCACTTACAATTCCCTCTTCTTCATTGGTCCAAGCTGTGACATGTTCGAAAACAAATGAATTCGATTTTGGCAATGAATCAGATCCAAATCCCATATTAGGAAACCACACATCACCAATGAAAGAGGAATCTATTTTTAATTCAGCTTTTTCATCTTTATCTTTTGAAACTTTTGTTCTTGTTGCCGCAAAATAAACAAATCTCCCGTCAGGTAATAGTGCATCTCCTTCAATTATTCCTCCATCTTTACCCATAGGTTTTCCATGTAAACTGAGATTACCAGAAAAATTATTGTCATCTAAATTAAATTGAAATACAACATCATTATCCCTCAAAACCACCTGCATAGTTTGGTAGATAGTGTCATTTCGTGACAGATTTGTTTTCGAATCAATAATGGTTTTATAACTCGTTAACTTACCATTCGGTTTTTCCTTTCCACCTGTTAATTCAAAAGTATACTCTTTTTTGGCAATCGTCAAAACATATGTCCCTCTAATATCATTTTGAACTTCATTAGTAACAACCTGTTCCTTTCCTAAAATCCAACTAGAAAGAACAGAACCATCTTTTAAGAATGGATCGTCTGAATAAACGACAAAACTTGCCAATTTTCCTGCATTTAAATCGCCTAATTGTTGAGACATTCCTAAAATTTCTGCCGGTTTAGTCGTTAAAGCTGATAAAACTTGTTCAACTGTACTTCCTCTTGAAAGAGTCTTTCTTAGGTTCGTCCAAAATAGTTCTGGTTTTGAAATCCCGTCAGCTGTAAAGGCAAATGAAATGTTATTTTCCGAAAGAATTTTGGCATTAGACGGTGCTAACTCCCAATGTTTTAAATCGCTCAGTGGAATTTGTTTTGCGATATAAGGATCCTTAACATCGTAAGCATCAGGATAATTAATTGGAATAATAACAGTGCCGTTTAGTTTTTTTGAACTTGGTAACCAAGCATATTCTTTACCCGTTCCAATGTAATTCCAGGATTGGTTAAATTCTTTAGCAATTTTATCTGCTCTCAATATTTCCCATTTATCTTCTGATTTAAAAAATCCCGGTAATACTAGTTTCTTTTTCCATTCCTCCAAAGAAATATTTCGTTCTACCGGTGCTGTTGAATGGTAAAATTCCAAATCATAAAAAGCCTGGCGAAGTAAAGCAATTGCACCCATTTGTGAGGATGGATATGAATTGGTAGAATTCCCTTTATTAAACGAATAAACTAATCCTGCTTGTGATTGAATCAACTGCCTATTTACATCGGAATTTCCAAGTGAAACAAATGCAGCTGAACCTCTTACAATTCCATCTTGTTGATGGGTTAGTGCCAAGCCAAATCCCATTTTAATCAAATTATCTGCGGATTTTGAATCAATTTGAAAATCTTTTGAAGCATCGTATTCAGGATGAATGGATTCATTCCAATAATAAGCACCAGAACCTGATTTTTCATTTTTAGGTTTTGAAACTAATCCCAAATTACTATACAGTTCAATGAAGGAAGGAATAATCACTTTGTTTGAGCAGTCAATAACAATCGCATTACTCGGAATTTTAACTTTTTTTCCAACTGAAACAATTTTATCATTTTTAATAAGAATCGTTCCTTCATCAATAATTTGTTGAGGGGAAACATAAATTTTAGCATTTGTAAATGCTATACATTGTGGTGTAGATGAGACCACTCCATTTTGAGGTTTTAACTGAGCTCTAGCATCCAGTACAACCAAAATAAAAATTAAATAAAGAAAAGTGTTTTTCATTTTTTGAAAATAAGACTGTGAAAATACAAAATTTAAAATGAAGAATGAAAATTAATGCTTTTTCAACCCACTGATGAGAATAACTTTCACTTTACAGTTATTCAAAAAGAAAACATCTGCACTAAATTTGTCAAAAAAAGTAATGAAAAAAGTCGGCATTTTTTGCGGTGGGTATTCTTCTGAGTTTGATATTTCAATCAAAAGCGCTGAAACCATACAAAAACATTTTCCTTCCGAATATGAAACTGTAAAAATCATCGTTAAGAAGGATGAATGGAAGGCAGAAATAGGTGAAGAGTTAGTTGATTTTGATATCAATACTATGACTTTTTCAAGTATAAAAATTGACCTTGCGATTGTATATATACATGGTGACCCAGGTGAAAATGGTAAAATTCAAGCACTGTTGGAAATGAAGGGTATTCCTTATTTAAATTCTGGACCTCTTGCCTCCTCCTTGTCTTTTGATAAGTGGTTTTGTAATCAATTCTTAAAATCCTTTGGAATTCCAATAGCTAAATCGCAGTTATTAACAGCTTCAAATTCGATTTCAGAAGATTCAATAATTCATGAACTTGGTTTACCCGTATTTGTGAAACCAGCAGATTCTGGCTCGAGTTATGGGATTTCAAAAGTAAAATCAAGGGAAGAATTACTTCCTGCCATCCACGCTGCATTTAGAGAAGGCAAAACGGTTGTAATTGAGTCATTTTTAGAAGGCACTGAGGTGACCTGTGGGGTTTTCCGAACTAAGGATGGAATTGTAGCGTTACCGTTAACAGAAATTGCAACAGAAAACGAGTTTTTTGATTATGCTGCAAAATATCTTGGGAAATCGCAAGAAATTACGCCTGCTCGAGTTTCAGATGAGATGAGAGATACCATTCAAAATCGTGCTAAATACATTTATGAATTAATGCAATTGCGCTCAGTGGCTCGGATTGATTTTATGATAGTTGGCTCTGAACCTCATGTAATTGAGGTAAATACCACACCTGGATTTTCGTCAGCGAGTATTGTTCCTCAAATGTTATCGAGCGCAGGTATCACAATTACAGATTTTTGGAAAAATATTCTCGAGGTTGAATTGTGAGAAAAGAATTTTTCTATCTTTAAAGAAAAAATCTCATGAAAACAATAGCCTTAATTACTGTGTTTCTTGCTCCTTATTTCATTTTTTGTCAAAAAATTACTGTTTCTGACGGTAATACGGATTTTTCAATTGGAATTTCAGGATCTAAACCGAGTTTACAAGTTACAATTCCATTTGGAGATCTTGATGTGGTTGAGAAAATGCTTAAAAAAGAATTGAAAGACTTTAATGGCAAATTAGACGATAAAAAGAATGAATACTTTGTTTCCTTGGGTGAAATCAAAGATTTAGGCAAAAAGCAATTTGATGTTTATGCTAAAATTATTGGTTCAAAGGATAGCCCGATTTCTGTTTGTTGGGCTGTTGATTTAGGTGGAGCATACATGGAGAAATCAACACACTCTGAACAATATTCAATTTTCAAAAAACGATTAGAAAAGTTTGCTGAGTCAGCTGCAGAGGCTAGTGTAGACAAACAAATTGAAGCAGAAAAAGAAATTCTTAAAGAACTTGAACGGGATAAGGAAAAGTTAGTTAAAGAACAAGAAAATCTCAAATCTGATATTGAAGATTTAAAAAAGAAAATCACTGAAAAGGAAGCCGATATTCAAAAAGCCAAAGGGAAAGAAGACGGCAAGAAAACCGAAATAACAGCTCAAGAGAATAAACTTAAAACAGTTGAAAAGCGAAAGGAACAAATTAAAAATTAATTAAATTTCTTGATCTAGGAA
>JBIKQS010000180.1:0-5272 GCA_044349575.1 Crocinitomicaceae bacterium | reverse complement strand
TTATAATTTCAAAGGTGCATCGTTCTTTGTTTCGTTCTGATACATCTTGAATAATGAATTCCAAAAATGCGGTTAGCATATCTCTCTTTCCTCCAATTCGATCCATCCCTGCTTCATGAAAAAGTTCAAGTGATGCTAAATGAGCCGCCATTCCCAATACGGGAGCATTACTCAATTGCCAACCTTCAGCGCCAGGCATCGGCACAAATCCGGGTTCCATTTTGAAACGAGATTCTTTATTGTATCCCCACCAACCAGCAAAGCGTGGTAGATCAGGATTATTTGCATGGCGTTCATGAACAAAAATCCCCGAAACCCCACCCGGTGAACTGTTTAAGTATTTGTAACCACACCAAGCAGCAAAATCTACTCCCCAATCGTGTAATTTAAGGTTGATATTTCCGGCAGCATGTGCTAAATCAAATCCAACGATTGCACCAACAGAATGACCGGCTTGTGTAATTTTTTTCATGTCAAACAATTGACCTGTATAATAATTTACACCTCCAATCATAACCATTGCCAGCTCATCACCGAGCTCATCTATTTTTGCTAAGATATCATCTTCTTGAATCAAATGTTCGCCCGCTCGCGGAGCAATTTCCACCAAATTATCCATTGACAATCCATGAAATTTAATTTGAGATTCAAGCGCGTATTGATCACTCGGAAAAGCTTTTGCTTCACACAAAATTTTGGTTCGTTTACCACTTGGTCTAAAAAATGAAACCATTAGTAAATGTAAGTTGGTCGTAAGAGAATGTGTAACAACTACTTCAATTGGTTTTGCGCCTACTATTTCAGCGGTATATTCGGTCAAATTCTCATGATATGCATACCAAGGTCGTTTAGCTAAAAAATGTCCTTCAACACCGTAGGTTGCCCAAGCTTCGAGTTCTTCGTGGATATATTGAGAAGCCTTTTTTGGCTGTAAACCCAATGAATTCCCGGTGAAATAGCGAATAGGTTTTTCATGAAAGGTGGGAAAATGGAAATGATTCTTAAAATCCCTCAACGGGTCGTTCTCATCCATTTTTTGAGCAAAAGCAAGTGAATTTTTAAAGGGTGTCATTGCGCACAATATATTATTAACTTTGTTCTTTAGGTACAAAGATACATATTATGGATACCAAGACGACTATCAATCGAACTGTTTCAGCTGAACTTTTTTCAAAATCAAAAACCTATTTTCCGGGTGGAGTAAATTCTCCGGTACGAGCCTTTAAATCGGTTGGGGGCACTCCACTCTTTATAAAGAAAGGAAATGGAGCCTACATTTGGGATGAGGATGACAATCAGTTTATTGATTTTTGTTGCAGTTGGGGGCCTCTCATTTTAGGTCACAATAATCTAGAAGTTTTTAATAAGGTAGTTTCTACAATGGCAAACGGTGCAAGTTTTGGTGCGCCTACAAGATTGGAAAATGAATTAGCTGAGTTAATGTTAGCGAGAATACCTTTCATTGATAAATTACGTTTTGTAAGTTCAGGAACCGAGGCTGTTATGTCTGCCATACGCTTAGCTCGCGGTGTGACTGGAAAATCTAAAATCTTGAAGTTTGAAGGTTGTTATCACGGACACGTTGATGCATTATTAGTTAAGGCAGGTAGTGGTTTAGTTACATTAGGAACGTCTTCAAGTGCGGGTGTTCCGGAGGCTTTGGCAAATGAAACCGTAGTTTTACCATTAAATGATTCAACAAAATTACGTGAAACGTTGGTGCAATACCGAGAAGAGTTGGCATGTGTTATAATCGAACCAATTCCAGCTAATAACGGTTTGCTACTACAAGATAAAACCTTTTTAACGCATTTGAGAGAATGGTGCACGGAGCTAGGAATTTTATTGATATTTGATGAGGTGATTTCAGGTTTCAGAGTGGCTTTTGGCGGTGCGGCTGAGGTGTATGGAATAACTCCAGACATTGTAACTTACGGAAAAATTATCGGCGGAGGATTGCCAGTTGGGGCGTATGGCGCCAAGAATGAAATTATGTCTTTTGTTTCGCCTGATGGTCCCGTTTATCAAGCAGGAACTCTATCCGGAAATCCAGTGGCAATGTCAGCTGGGATTGCTCAATTAACAGTTTGCTCCCAGACAGGGTTTTATGAAGATCAAGAAGCGCGCACAAAAACAATGGTTGAAGCCATAAATATACATGCCAAATTAAAGAATTATAATTTTGAAATCGTTCAAATTGGGTCAATTTTTTGGCTTTCTTTTGACGGAAAAAAGCGCATACAAGATGCAGATGCAATTAATCCGGATATGACCAAGTTCAATCAGTTGCACGCGGCGTTATTGAATAGAGGAGTTTACCTTGGGCCTAGTGGTTATGAAGTAGGTTTTGTTTCCGCAGCACATACTTTAGAAATCATCATGGAAGCAACATCTTTATTTTGTGAAGCGCTAGATGAAATTTATTCTAGTTAATAAAAGGATTTCCAGATGTATAAAATCTTTGAATTAGTTAAAAGGATTAACGAATCATTTTAAAAATTCAAGAAAACACCCGCAGAAACCACTCTCGTTTTTGGAGCAGCATTTTTATCAAATAAATCTGATAGTCCGTAATTTAGGTATAAACTAACATCATTGTATCCAATCATGGCAAGGGCAGAGGCGGTAAATGGCCTAAAATTAAAATCGCCTTTGTTGTTAGTTACGTCGTTGCCTGTTTTTGTTCTCCAACTTGATCCAATTCGCAGGCCTCCAACAACTCCCACGGACAAGTGCCAAGCTTTATCTTGTTGTTTATTTGATGAAAATTCAAATAAAATTGGAGCTTGTATATATGCGCTTCTTAAGGTACTTCTTTTATAAGGGTTCAAATTGGCACCAGAAAACAATAAGGTATCATTGTAATTCAATTGAATGGAATTATTTTCTAATGTAAATCGATTCCATTTAAATCCAAAACCAGTAGTTACACCAATGTATTCTTTTAAAACAGGAAATCTTTTTTCTAAAATATTGAACTGAATTTCATAACTTTTGGCATAATCAAATTGTAAAAAATCGGCATCGTTAGACGTGGTAAATTTACCGTCAGAATTTAGCATACCATTGACTCCATAGCTTAGTCCTGCCCAATACGCCACATCCTCATCCTCTGAATCTTTTAATCCAGTTCCCTTCCTGTCTTTATCTTGGTCACTCCAACGCATATCTTTATCAATGATAATTTTGCGATCTTGGTATTTCTTGGCTTTACCCTCAACCTCTTTGTCTTCAATAATCACAATATTCATTTTCCCCACCTTAATTTTCACAGAGTCTTTCTCGTTTGATGTGCCGTCTTTTTCCATTCGAATATCAAACTCTTTCGTAAAAAGTGTATCAAATGAAAACTCCATTTTATTCAACCCATTTTCTTCTTCAATTTTATAAAATGATTTCAAGGATTTTTCAATTAAAGAATCTAAATCTCCAGACATTCCGTTCATTTCCATAATGAGCGTGTCATCACCACTGATATGAATTATTCTTTTTTCAGTTTTTTGCGCATTAACGCTAATACTAAAAGTAATTAACAGATAAAGTAGTACGTTTTTCATAGTGTTTTTCTTATTTGACGATTTGTTCTTTATAATGTTACAGTTAATTATGTTGGTATTTAAATTTTCCAATTGATAAACTTGTAACTATTATTTTCTCCTCTTTTCCAGGTGTTCTTTTTAGTTTTACATCTATATTGAAAGTGCGTTTTAAAACTGCAGTCATAACATTGTATTTATCTTGTTTGTCTGCTTTTTGTTTTTTGAATAAAACTTTATTTATCTGTCTAGTAACGTATTGTCCAAAAGTTAAAATTTCTTTTTGCTTGTTATTTGAAATTTCAGACTCCTGTAATAATGGAAGCGTATTATTAACCATGTTTTTATATTCTGCCGTTTCATTTTGGATCTTACTTTCTACATAATTTCTTTCAAAAACAACACTATCTGGTTTTAATTCAACACGAGACACTACCAATATAGGTTTTTGAATGTTGAATTTTTTACACGTATCTCTGTAATCTGAATAAAGATTTGATTCATTGCTGTGCGGTTTTTTGTTTTGAAAATCGTTGTTTTTATCAGTTGCTTTTGTAAATGCTGTTTTTTCAGTGCTAATTTTAGGTGTATTATCTTTGTTATCAGGTGAATAGGCATTTACCGTGCCTTCTGTCTCATTGGTAAGCCACACAAGTAATAACAATGAAGCTGCAATAGAAGTCCAATAAACCGGTTTTAATAGTTTTAATGGAGACTTTTTCTTTAACTTGTTTTTACCAAAAAAGAAGTGTGATTCAATGGGTAAAACTGTTTTTTTATAGGCTTGATAGTTTGCTTCAAATGACGAATCAGATGCCCGCTTGTTATTAAAATAGATGTTTTCACTTTTGTTTAATTGGTTTTCAATAGCAGCCACTAAAAAAAGATCTTCTGATTTTTCTCCAGCAAGGTTAAATTCAACGGGAAACGCAGGATCAGACTTTCGTAAAGATTGTTTGAAATTTTGATCAAGAACGTTTTCACTATCTGATGATAAATCCTCTGATAATCCTTGTTCCTCTATAAAGGTTAACAATAAATCTACCTCTAAATCAGTCAACTGCCCAGAACTAAACTTATCTAAGTAAAAAGTAATGTTGGATTTATTTATCATTGAACTTAAACTAAATTTTCCAGTGAAACTAAATAGGATTTAAGATGTTGCCGCGCCCTAAAAATGTAAACTTTTACCTGCTGTTCGGTTAAATTTGTGATTTCACCAATTTCAGTGTAGGAATACCCTTCATAATCGCGGAGCATTACTACATGTCGTTGTATTTCACTTAATAAGGATACAGCGTGATTCATTTGATCTTTTAAATCTACGGGTGGTATTTCATAATAGGAGTCTCTATTTGTCTTTAAAAACTCAGCTTTTTTCTTTTCCTTTCTGTGAAAATCGATTGTAGCATTGTGTAATGTCGTGAACAAATAAGCTTTTCCTTTTCCTGATTGAACAGTAGGTAATTTCACCCATAATTTTTCGAACGCATCTTGAACTAAGTCTTTAGCCAGCTCTGAATCAATAATACTTTTTTTGGCAAATCGATAGAGAGCATCTGCATAATCATCAACACATTGGTTATATTCCTCTATTTTCACTTTTCAAATGACGAATGAAATTTTGATTTGTTACTCGCATTAACTTTTTTTAATTGAAATGATTGATGATTTTCTTGATCTCTATCTTTTTACAAAAATAATTTATTAGAAATGTTTTGTTTTTTTTCATTACA
>JBIKQS010000179.1:0-5277 GCA_044349575.1 Crocinitomicaceae bacterium | reverse complement strand
CGCATGAAACTCAATATGAGCTGAAGATGCAACGCGATTGGTTAGTTGGGAAATATAAGCTGCACCACCTGCTGCTTCCAATTCACCTCGTTTTTTTAACAGAGAAGTTACTGTAATCAAATCTATAGGACTTGTATTTGCAAACAATTCTCGAATTGCTGCATAAATATACTGATGTTTGGGATCATAAAAACTTGCCGGTTTTAAAGAATCACCCGCTTTGGAAATTGCATTTTTTTCAAGCATCATTGCACCTAAAACTATTTGCTCAATATCAACGGCTTGAGGAGGTATTTTACCTAAATCACTCAACATAACATTTGATGTTTGCTTAATTCGAGCGCCTGTTTTTCGGGAATTTTCCAAATTTGAATCCATGTAACAAATATACTGAAATCAGTGGGCTTAAAAAACATTAACCAACAATCTTTGCTAAAAGATATTAAGGAGTGATTTCAACAAATGTTAAAAAGCTCTATTTTTGACGAACATGAAAAGAGAAATACGAATAACTCGCGATGGAAGCCCTACCTTATACCTACCAGAATTAGATGAACACTATCATTCTACACACGGGGCGGTGCAAGAAGCTAGACATGTTTTTATAGAAAATGGTTTGCGAACTTTTACAAATAAAGATAGAATTACTATTCTTGAGGTAGGATTTGGCAGTGGTTTAAATGCTCTATTAACCTGTCTCGATGTACAATTTAATCCGGAAATTTCGATAGAATATGTAGGTATTGAGAGTAAACCTTTAAACCATGAGGAACTCGAACTTTTAGATTATTCAGCTCAAATTAATGATTCAGCGTATCCAATAATAATGGAAAAAATTAATACGGCTGATTGGGATTTACTCGTAAATATCACTCCGAATTTCAATTTAATTAAAACCCATTCTGAAATTCAAAAATTTGCTTTTTCTTCGCAGAAGTTTGATCTAATATATTACGATGCTTTTGGTCCACGTGCACAAAGTGAAATGTGGGAAAAATCAATTTTTGAACCACTTTACGCTTCATTAAAAGAAAATGGGATTCTTGTAACCTATTGTGCGCAAGGGCAATTCAAACGGAATTTAAAAGAAATCGGATTTTCCGTTGAGTCCCGACCTGGTCCACCGGGAAAAAGAGAAATGACTGTTGCGAAAAAAATTGTAAATATTTAACATATTCTTAATTTCTCGTTGAATTAGAAATCTTATCTTTGCAAAGAATTACATTTCATAGTTGTAATTTTGAGTTTATAGTTTTAGCATGGTTTAGCAAAAAGAGGAACAAGCAATTCTTGTTCCTCTTTTTGTTTTGTATAAAATTTGTATGTTTGTATGGATCAATTTAAAATAAATCAACAAAAAATGCAAATTATCATGAAAAATATTTTCTTTCTTTTTTTAGTTTTCTGTTCAACTGCATTTTGTCAAGACACCCTGAATATATGTTCCTTCAACATTCAATTTTTAGGGAATTTTAAAAACAAGGATAATGCTACGCTTAGTAAAATTTTAAAGCCCTATGATATTGTTGTTATACAAGAACTTGTGGCACCTCCAATTCCTGGTCAATTTTCAGATAAAACACCTTACAAGGTTGATGAAGAAAGTAAAGCTTTTTACAACGAAATGAAAAAGCAGGGTTTTGCATGTTGGTTATCAACTGAAGATACTGGACCAACCAATAATCACGTGAATTCAACAGCCAGTGAATGGTGGATTATTTTCTATAAAACAGCAAAAGTTCGAGGTGATTCAACTCGATTTCATGGTTTTGTAAGTCAACCACTCGTTGCAAATCCAAATCAAGATCGTGTTTCATTCGTTTTTCCATTCAAAACTGTACACGGAAATTCAACGTTTTCATTAATTCCAGTCCATTTAAATCCTGGAGATTCAAAAGATGATTATAGCAGACGTCAAGTAGAATTTAATTATCTTTTTTCTTGGTCTAAAAAACAAACAGAAGCAAACAAGGATTTTATTATTTTGGGAGATTGTAATATCTATGATGCCTCAGAGTTTACTCCTTTCAAAAAATTAGATTTTTACAGTTTGAATGATAAATGTAAGTCAACAAATACAAAGATTTATGAATCTAAAGAAAAAGGAAAGCCTTACGATCATGTTTTTTACAATTCAAATAGCAAGGAGGACTTGATTTTAAACTCTTTTCAGGTACATGATCTCAAAGAACAAGTAAAAGCAATAAATCCTAGTAATGTTATTGAACCTTATGACCACGATGATTTCCGAGCCAAATATTCAGACCATTTGCCAGTATCTTTCAAACTAATAACTGGACGAGACACTGATTAGTCTTCTAAAATCTTTTTAATATTTGGTTTGAAATACAATTCTGATTTAAGAACCTTTCCATCTTCTCGGTAAATTGCCTTGCCATTAGCATCTAATTTACTCATATTTGATCGTTGAATTTCTTCAAAAACTTCTACTATTTTATCTTGTAGGCCGTGTCGCAGAATTGTGCCACAAAGAATGTATAATTGATCACCCAAGGCATCGGCAATTTCCACAATATCGTTACGTTTAGCCGCCTCAAGGTATTCCTCATTTTCTTCTTTCATCAAATTAAATCTCAATTCAATTTCTGATTCAGTTAGGTTCGCATTGGGTTCATAATGGTTTTTAATACCAAAAGAATCATGAAAAACTTCAACGTGTTGTATTACTTTTTTAAATTCCATTCCTGTATTTTTAATTTAAAAAACTTAGCCAATCAATTTCTTTTTTGAGCCAATTTAATGTTTGCTGTTCAGGACTATCTTCTTTTGCTTGAAAATTGTAAACCCAATTAGCTGACGGCGGCATACTTAATAAAATTGACTCTGTTCGACCGCCTGAAACCAACCCAAACTTTGTTCCTCTATCATGAACTAAATTAAACTCCACATAGCGTCCTCTTCTTAATCGTTGCCATTCACGATGATTATCTTGAATTTCCAAGTTTTCACCGAGCATCATTTGTTCATTATAAATTCGAGGAAACGCTTTTCCCAATTCCTTACAAAACTCGAATAATTTTTCTTTTGAAAGGGAGCAGTTTTTATCCGACAAATGATCAAAGAAAATCCCACCTATACCTCGTGTTTCGTTACGATGTGAAATAAAAAAATAATCATCAGCCCAAGGTTTGAATCTCACATAGAATTCCTTGTCAAAAGCATCACAAATTTGTTTTAATTGATTGTGAAATAAAGCTGCTTGATTAGGAATAACGTAATGTGGGGTTAAATCAATTCCTCCACCAAACCAATATTGTCCGTTACTCAATTCAAAGTATCGAACATTCATATGAATGATTGGAATGTGTGGTGAGTGAGGATGTAGTACAATAGACACTCCTGTTGCAAAAAATGAATCTCCTTCAGTGCCTAATTGCTTTTTCATTTCTTGAGTTACCTCGCCAAAAACTTCTGAAAATGCTACTCCACCTTTTTCAATCAGTTTTCCAGTAGAAAGTATGTTTGTTCTTCCTCCACCACCCTCATTTCTTTCCCAAACATCTTCTTGAAATCGACCTACACCATCGAATCTTTCTAATTCTGAGCAAATAAAACTTTGTAATTCCTTAAACTCAGAAGCAATGTTCTCCTTCATATCAATTATCAATGTAGCATTTTACATTTTCAAAACCACCTGTTTCAAAATTTGGCTTAACATCAAAATCCATGATAACTCCATTAGCTTCTTTACGCAACAAAATATACGAAGTAAAATATTTGGCAACATCATATCCATAAATCACCATCCCTGTAATATCTGCATTGTAGTAATCACGATAAGACCTATGTAAAGACTTCACAGCTGGATCGTGGTAATTAAAGGATGGAAAAGGTGTGTTGTAGTTTACAAAATGTAGATTGTATTTACTTCTCACACTTGAAACCGCTTCACCATATTTTAACCAATCTTTATGTCCAAATAACGTAATTCCAGAATACGGCTTTAACAAATTAATGAATTCCGTAACTTCGTTTTTTTCGTTAGAAGCAAACACAACAACACTTGAAGGATTTTTTTGTAAGTATTGGCCAAAATCTTTTGTAGTTGCTTCAATTAACTTAATATTTGTGGGGTTTTCATCTGAATAATATACACTTCTGAATGCATCGTAATTTGATTGATCTACTGATTGGTTTGACTTTACTAAAATAACTTGTTTTGTTGAAAAAGTTTTTATAGCATGTCTTGCAAGCATTTTCAACATGTGTGCATCCGATGGAATTCCAAAATGAGCCATTGGATTATTTGCAATTAATCGATTGGCTTTAGGTACAGTTGTAACAAAAGGAACACTATTATCTTGACACCAGTTTGCTACAACTAATGCTTCTCCTACGTCTAATGGTGCGAAAATCATATCCATTGATTCAAATTCAGGACGCTTTAGTATTGTAGAAATATCAACCGTATCATTCATATAATCATAGACAAATAACTCTGTTGATGATCCTATTTGATCAATTGCCATTTTTGCCCCCATGTAAAATTCAGTTGATGCAGATACTACAGATGAAGGCGCTTTTTTGGAGTTACCTAAATAAAAAGGAAGAAACATTGCAATTTTCCAAGGAGCTTTTTTCGAGGGAAAAAGCAAAGAGGAATCTACTTTGTTTAAACTTAATGAATTATCGACAGGCTTGATTTGAATAGTTGAAGCTAATTGCTCTCTTTTCAAAGGTATTTTCAGTACCATTCCAGTTTTTAATTGAACGGGTGTTATATTGTTCAATTTTTGCAATTTTTCGGATGAAACCATATATCTTTTAGATAAACTATACAAAGTTTCACCCTGATTGACTTTGTATTCAATTATCGAATCATTTTCACTTGTAGAATTTGAAGTAGGAATAGTTGGCTGATTTGAACTGCTTTTTCTAATTAAACTATAATACACAGGCTCAGCAGCGTTGGGAAACTTTAGAATTTGTCCAATTTGAATCGCTCCATTTACAATTGTTGAATCAGACTTAAATACCTCGATAGAAACCGCATATTTCTTACACAACGAGTAAAGTGTTTCAGATTCTTTTACCTCGTGTATGATTTCCTTTAAATTTACAGGAATCATTAGTTTTCTTCCAATTGTAAAATTTTTATCAGCTCCTGGATTGGCATTTAAGATAGCCTCTTTTGTAGTTTTAAAATCAGTTGCCAAAGATTCAAGGCTCACACCATCTTCAATAACATATATGTAGTATTTTTTACTACTCAATGTCTCCACTTTTACATAATCTTGTGCTGAAAGATTTGAAAAC
>JBIKQS010000178.1:0-5285 GCA_044349575.1 Crocinitomicaceae bacterium | reverse complement strand
CTTGCTTTTCCTATTCAAATTGTAGCTTGTGAAACAGTGAGAGATGATTCAGGACTTGCAAAAAGTAGTCGTAATATGAGACTCAGTGAATCTGAAAAAATTGATGCGTTGATTATTTATGAAACGTTGAATTTCATCAAGTTAAATCGATTTCGATTTGAGAATCCGGCTGCCTTGAAAGAGGCTGCTCTTGCGATTTTTGGAAAAGGTAAGTTGCGACTTGAATATCTTGAGATTTGCGATTCAGCTAATTTAGAAATTTTAGTGAATGACTGGCGTGAAAAAATGACAGCTTGTATAGCAGCTTATTGTGGCGATGTTAGACTAATTGACAACCTAGAAATTTAGTTTTTTGCTAAATCTTGCACTAATTGCTCTTGCATTTTTTTTGAAAGAGATTTAAAAACTAATTCGTACGAATGGTTAATGCATTCTAAAACTGTATTTTCGGGTACTCCTGCAAATAAATCAATCGTTATCCAATGCTTTTTATTCATGTGAAATCCAGGTTTGATTCCATCAAATTGTTCTCTCAATTCTATTGCTTTTTCTGGATTACATTTAACATTAATTGAAACGGGATTAAAACTATCAATTAATAAAAACATTTTTGCTCCAACCTTAAAAACAAGAGTTGTTTTATCGAAGGGGTAATCTTCGTGAACGTGTGGTTTTGAAATACAATGAGAATAAATACTCTCTAAATTCATTTAATGAAGTGCTGGCGCATTATCGTATTTACCCAAGTTGTATAGCATTTTCGAATGCCCAATCAAGGCATCTACAAAGGTATTATACGAATGGTATGGTAAATTAAATTCTGAGGCAGTTTCACGAACAATTTTAGATAATTTTGGATAATGAACGTGACAAATATTCGGAAATAAATGATGCTCAACTTGGTAATTTAATCCACCTACATACCACGTCAAAATGGGATCTTTTGGTGCAAAGTTAGCGGTGTTATACAATTGATTAACTGCCCAATCAGCATCCACATTTCCAGATTCATCAGGTAATGGATAATCTGAGCTAGGCACAACATGAGCCGGTTGAAAAATTGCGGCTAATATCAACCCACAAATAAACTGCATAATTCCCCAGCCTATGAGAGACATATACCACGGTGCTGCAGTGAATAAAATAGGTAAGGCTACAAAAATGGACATGTAAGCTATTTTACTAAATATCAAATTAGAGAGATGTCTCGAAAAACTAATTTTTTGTGTTTCAATCAACCCTTTCTTTTTATATCTTATGGCTTGCTGAAAGTCTTTAGTTGTAGACCACATCATAGTCATTAAACCGTAGAAAAACCAAGCATATACATGTTGAAATCTATGTAGTTTATTTCGTTTCGTGTGTGGTGAAAATCGCAAAATAAAGGCTGGGGGCTTAATGTCTTCATCCATATCCGTAACGTTCGTATAGGTATGATGTAAAACATTGTGTTGTATACGCCAGTTTACATCGCTTCCCCCTAACAACACCATTACCTTTCCAATAAAGGTATTAATCATTTCATATTTAGAATAAGCGCCGTGGTTTGCATCATGCATCACAGATAAACCAACTCCTGCCATCCCAACCCCTGTTACAGCCCAAAGAGTAATGAACAACCAAGGAGTATAATCAAGAATAAATAACAAAGCGAAAGAACCTAAATAAACAGAGAGCATGACAATTGTTTTGATCACCATATTCCAGTTCGCATGACGAGATATATTTTTTTCCTTGAAATACCCATTAACACGCGATCTCAAAACTTTATAAAACTCAGTATTTTGAGTGCCGGTAAATCGAACATTTTGATGTTGCATAAAATCTTTTTGTAAAAATAAGGCTAAAAATCCATGGATTTACAAAATCCAACTTTCTTTTTTCATATTTTTCGGTTAATAAGTATCTCTCAATTTCTTTGAAAGCTGCGAGCTATCAATAGTATAAGAACAAAAGATAAATTTATAAGTTCATGAATAGGTATAAAAAAGTTAATTCCAATTAAAATCCCCCAAATACCTATTGAAATCCATGAATGTTTGAAACTGACAGTCATATGATTTAGCTCCTCTACTGATTTTAAATTCCGTATGTTCAACATTACGTCTTGTTTCATTTTCATTCGTGATGAAATATAGATTAAGGGTAACAAAATAATTCCCTGCGGAATACCCAAATCTTGGTACATGAAAAAATCCACCCATTCTTTTATAAAAGATTGATTTGGATAAATTACTGCAATAAATAGGTGCACCAATACAAATTCTATCGTCCAGAGCGTCAATGATTTACTGAAAATCTTTAATTCTCTTGGTTGCTCTTTTTTCCAAACTGTTTTTTTTACCTCACGAACTGTTTCAATCCGAAAATAGGAAAAAAATAAATTTTCAATTAAGTAGAATAATAGAATAAACAATAATGACCAATCCCAAAGAAAATAACCCAAAAGGGGAATGACAAGCTCTCCAATTAGTTGAACAATAAAAGCAGTTCGTTTATTCATTACTTCAAGGCAGCAACTCGTTCTTTGGTCAATTCAAAATTCGGATTGTGCTTCAAAGCTTTTGCATACGCCTGTAATGCTCGGGTTCGATCGTTTTTGTCCTCATAACAAAGACCAATATTGTGCCATGCTTTCACAAATTCAGGCTGAATATCCGTTGCCATTTGGTAGTAAATTATTGCACTGTCGAGCTGATTATCTGTATGGAATTGTTTGATATAGCCAATGTTAAACCAACCCAAATGGTATTTGTTATCAACTTGCATTAATTGGTGATATCCTTTTTCTGCTTCGTTATACCTTGCCAACATCTGATCGCAATATGCCACACCATAAATTGCGTCACCCAGCTTGGGATTAAGAGCAACAGCGCTTCTGAATTTTTCAATGGCAATTTCGTATTTTTCATCTTCAGTGTACAATTGTCCCAGTCGCAAATAGGCTAACTCAAAAGTTGGATCTTGCTGAACAGCTGTTTCATAGGATGAAATTGCCAATTTCCGATTGTTTTGCATCAGAAAAATGGTTCCTTTCATTATGTATGCATCTCGGTACTTAGGATTTATTTTTAGAGCTTGATCTACGTATTGAAGGGCTGTTTGAAAGTCAGCAAAATAGGCGTAAGTTGAAGAAAGACCAACAAGAGCCTTAACATTTTTCGGTTGTTTTTTTACAATAAACGAATAATGATATTGCGAACGAGAAACATCGGTTACAGATCGTTCAGGATCATTTGAGAGAACATCAGCGTATAAAAGTCGCGTGTCAATTCGTGAACTATCCAATCGAAAAGCTTTGGTTGCATCGGGTTTTGCAATATCAAAATACTTCTTATTGTATTTTGTAAGAAAAGAATCGAGCATTAAATTTCCGCGTTTTACCAGTAATCCAACGTTATTGGGGTCCTTGGTTAGGAGGCTATCTAAATTTTCATTTTTTGATTTGACTTTTTGATTAGTTTCACCACAACTTGAACAAAGAAGAAGCGAGAATAATAGGGAAAAAATAAGTATTGCTTGATTCATGAAATAAAAGTTAAACAAAAATACCTTTTTTGTTGATGATACTATAATTTCTCGTTAATTTTGATTTAGATTTTATAGAAATGAAAATTCGTTTAATTCTTATCTTACTATTTTCTTTTGTACTTATAACGACAGATTACTTTTCGCAAGGGTGTTCGCAATGTAAAATGTTAGCTGAACAAGGAGCAGAAGTGGATGAAAGTTCATTTGGAAGTACAATTAACACAGGTATTCTATACCTGATGACTATTCCTTATTTGATTCTACTATTTCTTTTTAGAGAACGTATCTTTCGTTTTGTAAAAGGTTTTTTGAAAAATTAAACCAAAGCAGAAAGCCCCCTAGAATACTATGATTCCGGAGAGCTTCTCTACCTTTTTTTAATTTTACAATTCAAATTTATTCAATTGCTTTTTACTTTTAACAACATTGAATCCAACATTAAATCCAGCGTAACCACCGCCCTTTTGCGATGAATAGAAAAGATTAACAGGAATGTTTAATGCTCCTGCTTTAAAGGTTCTTCCGACAGCAAAAACAAAGGATGTATTCAATTTAGTAACTCCCCTTTTATCAAAATGTGATTCTGAAAAATCATAGTTAGATACTCCTGATGCAGCAGCTGGAGTTGGTGCGTTAAAAAATCCTGTTGACGGATCACCATTTGAATAATATTGGGGATCGTTTTTATAGGTTTCATAGGCATATACATCCCAATCTGAGCTTGAAAAATAACGGCTATCCGTACCAAATTTGTTTTCCGTATCAAAAAATCCATTAGAAACTTGTTTTAATCCAAAACCAGGACCAAAAGCCAACTCCCAATTTCCTTTGCCAAATCTAAATCCGTTCATGAAAATAAAAGATGGAATAAATTGTCCTTGTTCCAACCCAGAGATATTAAATACCCCTTCAACCAAGGCAGAGAAATTTTCAGTACCTACATATTGTCCCTCTAATTGATAGCCAATCATACTTACAAAAGGTGCAATTCCAATTCCACCTTGATCTTCAGGTCTTGTCGCAAATTCATAGAGAGATCCAACTAGTCCTGCAGCACCAACGCGTGGGCCAGAGTTGTTGATTTTACCAAGATTATTGGAGGTAATAACGTCATTTTTGAATGCCAAGCGATCTACCAGAATTTTATCAGGAGTAACACCATGCATCTCTTTTAATAAAATTTCAATCATGCGTTGTACTTCCATTTCTTGGTTGTCGAATTCACGAACAGCAGATTTATAAATGGTTTTATTTTTTACATCAATAATTTTTAACGTGATAGCGATTTTATTCCCTAATAAATCCAAACTTCCGCACATTACGTAATCAGTATTTAGAGAATTTCCCAATTTTACCAAACAATTTTGACCAAAACAATTTGCAGAATATTCTGAATTGGCTTTAATTACATCAGCCATATCAAACTCATCGTATACTTTGTATTTATTGAGTTTAATTAATTCGAGTCTCATCATTCGAGCAGCTGATTCTGCTTTTAATGACAAAGATGTAACATTTGGATTTGCAACCGCAATTGTTTGATTCGGTTCAGTTGTTTGAGCGATGAATTTTGAACTAACTAATACTGTTAGTAAGACAAAAAAGAAACTTTGTGTTTTCATATTTTTTAATTTTTATGATACAAAGTTGTTGCAAAAAATGAAACTAGAGAAACTGTTTTTTGAAAGAAAGAAATTAACATTTGCGAATATCGCAACTAAAGAGGTTTTATTCAAAAGCTAAATCAGCTTCAA
>JBIKQS010000018.1:0-16573 GCA_044349575.1 Crocinitomicaceae bacterium | reverse complement strand
ATTACTTTGATCGCAACAGGTTTTTCAATTGCATCAACTCCCGTACATGGACTTGAAAAACCAATGGAAACAAAAATGATTGATTTAGAGGAGGATTCTAAAGTTGAAATAAGCTCGCCTCTTTCTAATCCAGTGTCATCGTTCTCAACAAATAGTGTATCACCTGTTTCTTCCTCGTACATAGAGCCGGTTTCAGCGCCAATACAGAGTTATATACCGGTTGAATCAATAGTAAATTCAACACCTGATATTGAAATTAACGAGTCAACGGTTATACATGAATTGAATGATTCTTCTGAAGAAACTTCAAATGTTGTAATTGAAACTGTAAGCGAGGTGAATTTCGAAAAAAATGATACCTACGAGAGTAAAAAAGAGGTTGAATTTGATTGGGAAGTGACTTCAGTTTCGCAAGAAGTTACCTCTCCATTTGTTGCTGAAGCTCCGGTAGAATCTACACAAACTCCGGTTATTCAATACGAATTAGAGGACGAAGCAGATATCGTAGCTCCAGCACCAAAGTCAACAATGAGTCCTGAGGAACATCAAATGAAGTCTCAAGAGAGAGTCAATCGAATCAAAGAATACACTGCTAAATTGAAAATGGCTGATGGTATTACAGCTTTTGAAAATGAGCCGGCATATATTCGTCGTAATATTCAATTGTCTGATGAAAGTGCAACTACTGAAAAACAAGTAAGTAAATTTGGTTTGTCAGATGATTCAGATGGTACAACACGATTAAGAGGAAATAGTTTTTTACATGATAATGTAGATTAATATGACATTTACTGAGAAAATAAATAACGACATCAAACAAGCTATGCTAGCCAAGGATAAAGATCGCTTGGCAGCATTGCGAGATATTAAGGCTAAATTATTATTAGAAGCAACTTCTGGTGGGGGTTCAGAGGTTTCTGAAGAAGTAGCCATGAAAATATGTATGAAGTTGCATAAACAACGTGTTGAAACATACGATTTATACATCGCTCAAGATCGCGAAGATTTAGCTGCTGATGAACTTTTTCAAGCAAAAGTTATTGAAGGTTATTTGCCAAAAATGTTGAGCGAGGAAGAAATTCTTATTGAGGTTCAAAATGCTATTCAAACATCTGGTGCAACATCACCACAAGAAATGGGTAAAGTAATGGGTATTCTTACCGCAAAGCTTGCTGGAAAAGCAGATGGTAAAATAATTTCTACTTTAGTTAGACAAGAATTAAGTAAATAATTTGTCTGAAAATACTTGAGAAGCTGTCTGAAAAGGCAGCTTTTTTTTATCACTCCAAATAGACCCGATGAACCCGCTTCGAAATACTAGTCAAAACCTCATATGGAATGGTTTGAAGCGTTTCAGCAAGTTTTCCTAATGTTTGATTATCACCTATTATTTCAACTGTTTCGCCTTCTTTAACATGAAGGTGGGTAACATCCACCATAATCATATCCATACAAACTCGACCAACCGTTAAACAATATTGTCCTTGGATATATATACCACCTTTCCCATTACTTAAACTTCGTTTAAATCCATCTGCATAACCAACAGGTACGATGGCGATTTTTGTAGATTTAGTCGCTTTAAATGTCCGTGAGTAACCCACAAATTCCCCGACTTTTAACGACTTTATTTGTGAAACTGCGCTTTGCCAAAGTACTACAGGTTTTAGTAATTTTTGAATACTTATATTCGATGAAATCCCATACATGGCAATTCCAACACGTACCATATCCATTTGATATTCGGGAAAATGAAAAACACCTTCAGAATTCAACAAATGACGAATGAATGTATTTCCTATTCGATTCTGCAAGTGAAAACAGATTTCTTCAAACTTTTTGAATTGTAAATTTGTAAAACGCTTATCCCTGATATTGTCAGCATCTGCTAAATGTGAATAAACTCCAGCTATCCTTATTTCTGGTTGCGCTTGAATAACGGCAATCAATTCTGCCCAATCTTCTGGTTCAAATCCTAATCGCCGCATTCCCGTGTCGAATTTCAGGTGTATGGGGAAATTGCTTTGTTTCGCTAGAATTAATTCTTTGATGAATGAATCGAGTTGAGTAAATGAATAGATCGCAGGTTCCAATTGATGTTCAATACACAAATCAAAGGACTCTTCCTCCGGATTCATAACTAAAATAGGTGTTTTGATACCGTGTTTTCTCAATTCGACACCTTCATCAACATATGCTACACCTAAATAATCAACTCCTTGTTGTTCGAGAAAAGAGGCCATTTTTTCCAATCCTGAACCATAGGATTGTGCTTTCACCATGGCTAAAATTTTCGTCTTAGATTTTAACTTTTTACGAATTACTGATAAATTATGGCGAACAGATGTAAGATCAATTTGAACAAATGTTTTATGTCGTTTTAATTTGTAGCGTTGAGCTACTTTTTCCATTCCTGCATTTCTTGTTCCTTTGATAAGAATAACTGCATTTTCCAGTGTTAACGGAATATCTGCGTTATCTGTAACTACATGTATTTCATCTGGTTTAAATTGAGATACAATGGCTTGTATTTCTTTTTTCTTATTCAAATTTTCATTGTCCAAACCTATAACAACAATTCTTTTTCTGCGTTTAGCAATCATTTTTTGATATTCTAACGAATAGATCAAGGCATCCAAATCTAAGTTATACGTATCATTTATTATAAGTGAATTATTGATTCCATCAAAGGTTTCCAGACGCAAAGCGAGACTTGGTAATGAGCTCACTTGTTGTTTGATCTTTTTGGGATTTACCCCTAATGTCGTTGCAACCTCAATTGCCAATTTTGCATTATTTGCAGAGACATTGTCTTTAAATGGAAATTCGGTCAAAAAATCGGAATATGAGTCTGATTTAATCGTCTTTCCTTTGATCGAAGTTAATTGATTTTCAGTGATAGCTATTCCCACTCCTACAAATGTCAATTGAACCTTCGAGAATAATTTCAGTTTTTCATTGTGCAACTCCGCTATACTTGCGAAATTTTCTGCATGAGATCTTCCAAGTGAGGTTAGAACCCCAAATGTAGGTTCGATCATTTCGTGTAGAAAATCCATTTCATTGGGTTCAGAAATCCCCGCTTCGATTAAAGCAACATCACATTCAGCGGTCAATTCAAGTAATGATAATGCAACACCTAATTGAGAATTGAAACTTTTTGGACTCCGAATAACTTTTTTTTCACCTTTTATCAAATGAAAAATCCACTCTTTTATTGTTGTTTTTCCAGTGCTGCCAGTTATTGCAATAATTGGATAATTGAATTTTTTTCGATGCGCATAAGCAAGTTTTTGCAAAGATTTCAGTGTGTCTTCAACGAGTATGAAAAAAGCATCTGGATAAAATTTCGCATCAATCTTTTGAGAGACCACAAAAATACGAATCCCTTGATCGTAGGCAGAATCAATAAATTGATGGCCATCTCGAAAGGTTCCGTTTATTGCAAAAAAAGCAGTATTCTTCGGATCTACAATTTTACGTGAATCAAAAACAATTCGGTCAATGATCGGAGATTTCTTATCCGACATTACAAGGGGTTTCCCTTGGCAAAGTGTACAAAATTGAGGGTATGTAAAGCCTAATTTCAATGTGCAATTTTATTGAAGCAAGAACGACAAAGTGGTTCGTATTTTTCCACTGCACCAACCAGAACTTGTTCTTTTTCTTCTGCTGTGCGATGAGAAAACTGTGCTAAGTTACCACAAGAAACGCAAATCGCATGAACTTTTGTTACGTACTCTGCAATTGATAGGAGCTGAGGCATTGGGCCAAAAGGATTTCCTAAATAATCCATATCAAGTCCTGCAAGAATAACGCGAACTCCTTTTTTTGCCAAATCGTTTGAAACTGTAAGAATATTTTCATCGAAAAACTGTGCTTCATCAATTGCTACTACACGCTCGTTTGTCCAATGATCCCAAATATCAGTTGAATTTGAAATGATTTTTGCTTGTACTGCATTACCTTGATGACTAACCACATTTTCTTCACTGTAGCGATTATCTATTTCAGGCTTGAATAAAAGCAACTTTTGATTGGCAAATTGAGCTCTTTTGATTCTTCGAATTAACTCCTCTGTCTTTCCGGAAAACATCGATCCGCATATTACTTCAACCCACCCATGTTGCCTGCCTTCTGTTGGAAATTGTTCTAAAAACATACTCTTTTAGTTGTTAACATTCATTGTGTAAGAAAAATTAAAACTCAGTTGTAAAGTCACTGATAATCTTTTTTAATTTTGAATGTTAAAAGTCGAAATTTCGTTTCGTTCCACAAGCGATGCGTTAGAAACTTTGGTCAAATGTTGAAAAAATAAAAAGATGAAGACAAAAGTGAATGAAATATTGGAACACGTTTCCAAAATCGAGAATGGTTCAATAACCTTACCTGAATTAGAATATACGGTAGAATTAGCTCGTAATTTGTACGAAAAGCTTGTCGTTGTCCGCCATAAAGTCTATGAAGAAGGAATTTTAGAACAACCCACTTTTGATCTAAGTCCTTTGGCTTTTGATTCAGAAGAAACTTTTGAATCGCCGGTAGCAGCAGAGATAGTTGAAATTGAAATTTCTGAACCTGAATCAATAAAAAATGAAGTGGCCTATGAAGCACCACTTTCATTTGAAGCTGAATCATCCGTAATTCTTGATGAAACAGAAGATCCAGTTATTGAGCTTTCCTTAGAGGAGGAAGACTCAGAGAATGTAGAGGAAACGCTTTTTGAACAACCAACTTTAGTACAGGAAGAAATTAGAGATTTTACAGATGATTTAGAAAGACCAATGCCCGAAATTCAAAATCACGAATCTTCCGTGCAAAGTTCCGTTGATTCTGGATCATGGAATGAGAAAATTAAAGAAATTGAAAGCCAGATTCCTTCCAGTTTTACAATGTCCAAATTAGATACGTTGATAGGTTCTTTTGGGTTGAATGAGCGCTTACAGTTTATCAATGAATTATTTGGTGGATCTAGTGAGGCATTTTCAGATGCTGTAAAGGTTTTAGATGCTCGTACAGGTTTGGATTCAGCTCGTGAGAAAATGGCAGAATTTGCAACCTCAAATAATTGGGGCGATGCAGACGTAGAAACAATTACAGATTTTGTAGCAAAAATCAAAAGACGCTATGCGTAAATTCCTATGGATTTTTTCCATTGTGTTTACTTCGCTCTCTTTTTCTCAAAAATTTGATTATCGATCATTTACTGAAAAACTTTGTTCATCTGAATTTCAAGGTAGGGGATATGTTAATGGCGGTGATTCGATAGCTGCAAATTATATTGGAAATACGTTTCAAGAATTGGGCCTTGTTCCTGTGCCCGGTTCACTGGGTTTTTATCAATCATTTGAATTTCCTATAAACACATTTCCGGGTAAAATGGAGTTAATTCTGAATGATCGAAGTTTAATACCTGGAATTCATTTTGAGGTAGATCCTTCAAGTGCTGGATTTTCTGGCGAATTATTGTTAGAAACGTGTTCGATTTCTCAATTATACAATCAGAATCTAAATTACAAGGGGTGGAAAAAAAATACGGGTTTAGTTGTTAAGAATTTTGGCTACGGCGGAGACACCATTCGAAAAGTTAGTCAATACTTATCAAAACTGACAGCATCAATTCCAATAATTGAGGTAGTAAATTCAAAATTTACGTGGTCGGTATCGACAACTAGCTCTCCAAATTTGTATGTGAAAATTCAAGATTCTGTTTTTCGCAACAATCCGGGTAAAGTAGGACTTACAATCGATGCTAAATTAAAAAGCAAACATGCCACTCAAAATGTTGTTGCCTACTTGCCATCAAAGAAAAAGAATGCCAAGACGCTTGTTTTTTCTGCGCATTACGATCATCTAGGAAGAATGGGAAAGGATACTTATTTCCCCGGAGCAAATGATAATGCGAGTGGTTGTGCCATGCTTCTTTATTTGGCTGATTATTTCAAAAAAAATGGATCAAAATACAAGTTGGTTTTTATTGCTTTTGCTGGTGAAGAAGCTGGTTTAATTGGGTCACACTATTTTGTCGATCAACCACTTTTCCCGTTGAAAGATATTCGATTTTTAATGAATTTGGATATTATGGGTAGTGGAGAAGAGGGAGTGACAGCAGTTAATGCGACACTTTTTCCAAAAGAATTTAAACTACTAACTCAAATAAATCAGCGAAAAAAATACCTAAAGGAAATAAAAAGTAGAGGTCCGGCAGCAAATTCCGACCACTATTTTTTCACGCAAGCTGGTGTTCCATCCTTTTTCATTTATACCATGGGGTCGAATAAAAATTACCATGATGTATTCGATAAATTCGATAATTTAACTTTTTCAGCATTTGAAAATATGGGTAAATTAATGATTGATTTCGTTCGTAAATTAGATAAATGAGTAAAAACAAATTGATTAAACAAAGTGAGCTTTTAAAGAAACTTAAAGCTGGTAAACAACAAGAATTTTCAAAAAACTTGGCCGAATTAGATACTGTTTTAACTATTGAAGCTCTTCCGGCTTTGGTAAGCGTTTTTCATGCACCAATATCAGATAGTTGTAAAGAGGAATTATTGGTTTATTTTAATAATTTATCCGCATCCGATTCACAAGAAACAATGATTCAGATTCTTATGGATCCTGAAAATCTTCCCATTCGTCAAGCATTATTGTCAACAATTTGGAATAGCAGATTGGATTACAGTTTGTATCTGGCAGAATTTGTTGAAATGGCTGTAGAAGGTGATTATTTGGAGGCATTGGAGTGTCTAACGATCATTGAAAATTTGGAAGGGCCATTTGAAGAATCAGATATTTTAGAAGCTCAATTGCATCTAAAAGAATATATAGAATCAGGAGTTAAAACAGATCAAAAAGCTATATTAATAAGTGAAATAGCCTTATTAATTAAGAATTTTAATGAGGAGTTAGCTGATTTCGATATGGAAGATCTTGATTAAGTCATTATTTAATGCTCTTAAAATAGTTGTTTTACATCTATTCTTGAATATTTTCAAGTTTCGTGGACAAAACTTCGCAAATAAATTCTAATGAAAATACGAAGACAACTAACCATTATTTGGATTTGTCAATGTTGCTTTTTGAACATAATTGTTGGCTATTTTATGCCGGTTATTTAACCGAAATTCATTAAGGATTTTATTCTCACAATTTTCTTTTTCGATTATTTTTTAAAAAGGACGAAAAAAAGTTCAATTTTTTTCTTTTCTGGCGAACATTTTTTATGCGAAATTGTTTGGCGTTCATTAGGTTAGATAACTCGCTACATGGCAGAATATAAGATAAAAGATTTAGAAACGCTTTCTGGTGTAAAAGCTCATACAATTCGTATTTGGGAAAAGCGTTATAATTTATTGTCTCCTGATCGAACAGATACTCAAATTCGCTTGTACACAGATGAGGATTTGGTTATGCTATTAAACATTTGTCTATTGTATAAGCACGGCATTAAAATTTCTCATATTGCCAATTTAACATTCCCTCAAATACAGGAAAAAGTTACTTCCATACAAGAAGTTCATCACGTTGAAGATAGTTATGAGCAGTTGATTTTGGCTTTGCTAACAATGGACGAAAACTTATTTCGAAATACCTTAGGCGCTCTCATTCAAGAGGTGGGTTTGTCAAAGACATTTACCAATCATTTAGTTCCCTTTCTAGACCGTATTGGAATTATGTGGCTAGTAGGTTCAATTAACCCTGCTCAAGAGCATTTTATTTCCAATTTGATGCGACAAAAGATTATTGCTGAAATTGATAAACTTCCCATTCCGAAAGATGATAATAATGCAGTAATGTTATATTTGCCGGAGCACGAGTGGCATGAAATAAGCTTGTTGTTCTATCAGTTTGTACTTCGTGAAAAAAACATCCCAACCATTTATTTAGGTCAAAGCCTTCCTTACGATTCTTTACTTCTTTGTTTCAATCAGTTGAAGCCAAAAGCGATAGTTACTTCATGGCTGACTGCTGTTGAAGAAAAATTCATGGAAAATTATTTCAAACAGTTGAAAGAGGAAATAGGCGATATTCCCATCTATGCAGGTGGCTACCAAATAAAAATGAATAAGAAAAACATTGATAATTTGGTGATTGAGATTGACGACATTCACGCCTTGCACACGCATTTTTAATTTTTTTTTTCTGAAAATGTATTTTGATTAAAATAAAGTCATTATATTTGATTAGAATTTCATCAATTTAAGTTTAATTTTTAATAGTTAGTAATATGTCACATTTGAAAGTAGGGGATAAAGCTCCTGAATTTAAAGGAGTTGATCAGAATGGAAATGCCATTGATCTTAACCAGTATATTGGTCAGAAAGTTGTTTTGTATTTTTATCCAAAGGACGATACACCTGGTTGTACTGCGCAAGCATGTAATTTAAGAGATAATTTTGATGTTCTTAAAGAAAAGGGTATCGAAGTTCTTGGTGTTAGTACAGATTCAATAAAAAGTCATGCTAAGTTTGTAGATAAGTTCAAGTTAAATTTTACCTTGATTGCTGATGAGAACAAAGAGATTGTTGAGAAATTTGGGGTTTGGGGTTTGAAGAAGTTTATGGGTAGAGAATACATGGGAACCAATAGAATGACGTTTTTAATTGATGAAAGTGGAGTGATTGAGGGTGTTATTTCAAAACCAAAAACAAATGCGCACGCCGAAGAAATTTTGGCAATTTTGAAATAATTTTCCATGAACGTAAATAGATTACGTTCTATCAGGAGTAGCTTTGTACTGTTAATAAAATAAAAACCAAACGATATGTCAAAAGAAGTAAATGTAGAAAAATTGAAAGCATTGCAGCTTACAATGGAAAAATTGGATAAAACCTTTGGTAAGGGTTCTGTAATGAAATTGGGAGATAGTCCTGTAGAGAAAGTTGAAGTTATTCCAACAGGATCTGTTTCATTAGATTTAGCTTTAGGAATTAATGGGTATCCAAAAGGTAGGGTGGTAGAAATATACGGTCCTGAATCTTCTGGAAAAACAACACTTGCTATTCATGCAATTGCAGAAGTTCAAAAACAAGGAGGAATTGCAGCATTCATTGATGCCGAGCATGCCTTTGATCAGTTTTATGCTCAAAAATTGGGTGTTGATGTTGCTAATCTTTTAATTTCTCAGCCTGATAATGGAGAGCAGGCCTTAGAAATTGCTGATAATTTAATTCGTTCAGGAGCTATTGATCTAATAATTATCGATTCAGTTGCGGCCTTAACTCCAAAAGCAGAAATTGAAGGTGAAATGGGAGATTCACAGATGGGGTTACAAGCGCGTTTAATGTCTAAAGCATTACGTAAACTTACTTCGTCAATTAATAAAGCAGGTTGTTGTTGTGTTTTTATCAATCAGCTTCGCGATAAAATAGGTGTTATGTTTGGTAATCCAGAAACAACAACGGGAGGAAACGCCCTTAAGTTTTATTCATCTATTCGTATTGATATTAGAAAGGCAACTCAAATTAAAGATGGTGAAGAAATCATTGGTAATAGAGTGAAAGTAAAAGTGGTTAAGAATAAAGTTGCACCTCCTTTCAGAAAAGCTGAATTTGATATTCTCTATGGTGAAGGGATTTCAAAAGTTGGAGAAATAATCGATCTTGGTGTTGATCTGAATATTCTCAAAAAGAGTGGTTCTTGGTTTTCTTATGGTGAAATTCGCTTAGGACAAGGTAGAGACTCAGTAAAATCCATATTATCAGATAACCTGGAATTATTGGAAGAATTAGAAGCAAAGATTAAAGATGCTCTTGCTAAGACTGATGCAGTGCCATTGGTGTTACAAGACTAATGTATATCGTTTGGTTAAAACAGCGCCCATAAGGCGCTGTTTTAGTTTATACCAAAAGCCTTTAATTCAAAAGCTAAGTCAGTTATTTTTTTTAGGTAAATCGTTTGTAGTCCAGCCTTTTGAGCTCCTACAATATGTTGAATAGAATCGTCTATAAAGAGTGTTTTTACAGGATCAAGATTATTGATTTTACAAACCTCTAAAAAGGTGTTAGGATAGGGTTTACGTAAGCCCAATTGATGTGAAAAATGAACTTTCTCAAAAAATGATTCCATGGGAGCATTTTCAATTTCCTGCCATTTTCGCTTAACAAGATCCATGTGCAATTCGTTTGTATTACTTAACATGAAAAGACGGTATTTACTTTGAAGATTCTTGAGAAGAGTTATTGACTCAATCGAAAAGTCTCCAATCATTGAATTCCAAGCTTTGACAATTTGATTAGGGCTTGGGTTTGAATTGGAAAGTTTTAAGAGATTATTGATAAAATGAGGAGTGGAAATCTTTCCTGTTTCATATTTTTCAAATAAAATTGCTTGCTCAGCTTGTGAATATAAGAGTTGAGCGTTTTCAAATCCAAGTTTTTCAAATGCATCTATAGTTGCTTGATAATCAATTGTAATAAACACACCGCCAAGGTCAAATAGAATTGCATCAATTGTATTCATGGTAATAGAGAAAACTGTAGATTTGAATAATTAAAAAAGCACCAATTGGTTTAAATGACTAGAAATTAAGATTTTATTTTAAAAATTAGCACATCACTAGTAGGCTGAAAAATGGCAAAAAATAAAGGCTACCTAATTAGGATAGCCTTTACAATCTCAAGAGATTACTTAAATTAATTCTTTTTTGACGAGCAACAAGACTTAGTTTCTGTTTTTGCAGGACAAGCCTTTGCTTCTGTTGATGAACAACAAGCTTTTTTCTTTTTCTTTTTCTTCTTTTTATCGTCATCATTTAAAACAACAGTTGCGCCATTAGTAGCTGCAATTGCAGAAGAAATCATTGATCCAGAATAAATGGTCAATGCTAAAACTAAAAATATTTTTTTCATAGTGCTAAATTTTACATAAAGATAATAAAAACTAATTGAATAGAAAAAAAATAATAATTTTCATAAAAAACTATTATCTTTGCACGCATTAAATAAAATGGCCTTGTGGCGCAACTGAATAGCGCACCTGATTACGGCTCAGGAGGTTTCAGGTTTGAATCCTGACAAGGTCACAAAAACCCTTTTAAATCTAAGATTTACGAGGGTTTTTTTTTGAAGGAACATTTTTGCTCAATTTTTAAAGGATTGTTCTGCTAAGTAAAGAGCAGCGATGACTTTATTTTTAAAGCTATGAATGAATATCTAAATTTCATGGAATTAAAATGAAAAAGTTCAATATACCGAACTTTATTTATCCTTTAATTGGATTGGTTGGTCTGTTGAATTATATTCCTATTTTTTACTGTCCGGATCTGTTGAATAACTTCTATACACATTACAAACTTGAAATCTTGTCTCTAAGCTTTTCATTACTTATTGTAACTGTATTTGTTGCTGCGAAACGAAAATTGGGATGGATTGTTTTGGTTGTTTATAGCGCAGTATTATTATTCTCAAAACAAATTCGGGAATTAGATAATCAATTTGTAATCTACTTCAATGAAGGAAAAAATGTCTCCGAATTTAGCACACCTATTTTAGGATACAAACTAGAAGAGCCCAATCAAAAAATGAATGAGATTTCAGGTAATAGATTATTCAAATACAATGTAGCGTTTGGAACTTATCATGCTCTAGTGTTTCAAAAAAATCACCAACTTTCAAAAAACAGTTTTGAAGGAGATTATTCACTTGCTAAAATTTACAACAATGACTGGTGGTTATATCGAAAAGGAGATTAGTTGGCTAAAAAAAATCTTTTTCTTTTTTTGCTTGATTTTGCTCATCGCAAGTTGTAGCTCAGATGTTACGAAAGACTTAGGTGATGGCTATTTTTTAAGAGAGGAGGGTGGAAATGTAAAAGACATCCTCTGTGAACAGCCAAACAGTGGAGAAATACCTGCTACAATTATAGATTATGATTTTGACAACAATTTTATCATAGCCAAGCAAAAGCCGAAGTTGCCCCAAGATCCATTATATAAAAAGCGATACAACTACAAAGGCGGTGGTGATAAATTTTATTATTGGATAATCAATAAGAAAACTCACGTTGTAATTGGTCCTATGAATGAGCTTGAATTTGATAAGGAAAAAGTAAAAAATCATGTACCGGAAGCACTTGATTTGAAATAAATCTGAAAGTAAAATGATTTGTTTATTTGGCTTATTATTTGATTATTATTGTGTTATATTAAATTAACATCAATGAAGGTGGTTTGGTACTAAATAGTAATAAACATGAATAAAATTACCAATGTTATTCTAGGTTTAATTGTAATTACAATTTCTAGTTGGAATGTAAAAGAAGATGTTATACCTAATGAGGCTGCTGCAATTGAAATTGCTGAAAAGGAATGGTTGGCACAATTTGGCGAAAATGTTCAAACAACAAAACCTTATAAAGCTATTCTTGAAAAAGATTCTATATGGCACGTATTCGGAACATTAAAACCTATTCATAGATCTATTAATGAAAATGGAGACACTATTATTGGCGTTAATATCGGTGGTGTCCCACATATTTTTTTAAACAAACGAAATGGAAAAATATTGAATTGTTATCATACTAAATAGAATCAATTTTAATTAAATGAGCAAAACAACTTTTATATTAATTATTTTGATATTCTGCCTATCAAATGAATCAAAAAGCCAGGATTCACTAATACAATTTGATAACTATCAGAAAATAGTATTTGAAATGAAAGATAGCTTAACCTATCAACTGTCGTTTAAAAAGAGTTTGTTTTACACGAAGGCAGTGGCATCGACATCCGAAAATGATTATTGTATTTTTAAGTTAGATAAAGACTTTTATCCAAAGAAAGTCGTTGATGTGAAAGGTAGAGCTAAGGTTGTATATCGAAGGAAAGCAGGGTTAAAAAAATCACTTAAACTCTATACGGACTCTAAATTAATTGCAGAATATTATTATAGCCCGCCTTTTGGCTTCCCTCTGCAAATGAACAAATCAAAGGTTGAATTTCCAAAAGACCTTTTATCAATGGGGTTCATGTCTTTTTTGAATAATAAAATTGGACTAAAAAGATTTGAATGGCAAAAATTTTCATTGCAGCTTAAACAGCTTGGAATCGAATTACCTTAATTATTTTGTTAAATTGACGTAACCCTTGATTGGCGTACCATTGAAAGTGATGAGTATAGATAAGGTTATCAAGGTACTAAAAAAGACGATGAATCAAAAGGTGGAAAACCTAAAAATTAAGATATGAAAAAAATAGTATTGATTGCAATTTTTATGATACATGGAGTATTAAGAGCTCAGATTACCTACAATAATTTTCCAGATACAGTTGTTAAATTACTAACTAAAAAAATTAATGTGCAGTCCTATGGAAAAATCAAAATAGAAGAAGATGTTGTTCTTCTTGATATATCTCCAATCAATCAAAATAATACACTATAAAAATATCTAATTGCTAATTGTGGCAGATTTATTTTGCTAAATGATGGGCGAAAAATTCCAATTTTATTTTTTGGAGATTTTCTATTCTATAAAATCAATTCAACAATTCATCCACCAATTAATAATGAAAAGGAGAATCTTAACAATTTTGAAAACAACATTTCGGGAAATGATCCAAAAGATTATTTTTTAGTCAAGTTTACTACTTCTGGAAAATTTCTTGGATTATTTGGTTATCAATAATTAGTTTGTAGAACAATTTTTCGCATTTCACCCAAACAGCTCTCAAAAGAACAATTTTTCGGTTTTAAAACTTTCTTCTTACAAACAATATTACCTCTAAATTAAGGGTTTACCATTAAAAAAAGGATCGGTTTTTTACATATATTTGTTACTGTATCTAGAAATACTAAACAAAACCAATCAATTAAAATGAATAAATTATTATTAATATTTTTCTTGACAATTTTATCAATGAAAGCCTTTGGACAAAATGTTAAAGGTGTATTGAAATCCAAATTTTATGTAGAATCTAAAATGAATTTATCGAAGGATACATTCGAGATTGTTTTATATAATCACAAAAATGAAGTTGTTATTAAAACATTAGAAACAGGAAAGTTTTTTTATGATTTACCAGCTGGTATTTATAAAATTCAATGTTTTAATAAATTTGGTAATTCAATAATAATAGAAGGTGTTAAAGTAGATTATAATTCAGTTTCATTTTGCGATATAAATGTCTGTTCATTGAATGAATAAATGCAACTCCAACGTCAATCTTAATACAAGGTTTTCGATGTATCGATGGTATATTTAAAATAATGGTGAATTAAACAAGTCTAATGATTATGAAAAACCAGAATTAATTCAAAAGAAAATAGATAATGGTACAATAGTTAAAATGAAAAAAGTTGCAAAAAATATATTGATTGAAACAAGAAAAAGCAAAATGGTATCTTCGATAACAATTGGAGCATTAAATGTTTTTGTATTGATATACCTAAATTATCTTTATGGAAATCAAGGATATTCAACATACCTGTTTTTACCGATTCAAATCATTTTTATTTTGGGCATTTCTTATTTAGCAATAAAAACAATTAATTTCTTGTCGATTAAGTATATTCTGGCAATAATTGCTTCATTGATTTTTTTAATTGTTGCTAGAGGGACGGGAAATAATAGGACACCTCTCAAGGATTTAGATACCCTTATGAATGCAGATAAAATAACCTATAATGACTTGGTGAGTGTAAATTCCTTAAAAAGAAGTTTAGCACAAAGAAAATTCAATATTAAGAACGAATATTTTTATTTCTTATATAGTTCTTATAAACCTTCTAAGGAGTTAGAAACTATGATTTTTAGTAATGATGATAAATTTTGGCTTTCCGACACTACAAATTTTATTCTTCATGAAAAATGTATGTACATTAAAAGTGACATGAATAAAAAATTCTGTTTTTCACATTTACCATACGAAATTGTCTTCAATACGGATTCAGCATCAATTGTTGTCTTAAAGTCAAGTGAGATAAGCGAATCATTAAATGTAGATAAATATTTAATTTGGTAGTTTATCAAAGAAGAGGATGTCCATTTTTTCAAACCTCAACTCATTGAAAACAATCAAAAAGAATAATAACAGGAAACCCCTATAAAAATGGGTGTTTTTCCTTGAAAAAAGGTCGGTTTTTTGCGTATATTTGTTAAGTTGTGAATCCAAATTTATGAGTCATACACAAAAAAGTAAAACCGAGGAGATCCGAAAGCCATGATTGAAGTTTATGACTGAATTGTGGAAATTGAAGATAGGGAAAATGTTTGTCAAAATAATCTATATGAAATACTTAAATCCGATAAAGAGATTAAAAAATAATCTGATTTTGCTTTCCTTGTTGATAGGGATAAATTTTGCTTTCAGTCAACAAACTTCTAATCGTTTGATCGTAACTGAAGGCTACTTAGTTCAAAAAAAAACTTTTTCTGATAGAGTAAAACATTCAAATATGGAATCTGAAAAAATTGAGCATTATGAATATTTCTTTTTAAAAGATAGTGTACTCAAAAGTAGCTTTATGCAAGATGTTTTGAGTAATGACATTTGTACAGATAGTTCATTATTTAAGTTGATTTTTCAAGAACAAGTATCAGATGGATTTGATTTTTATAACATTTTAAACAAATCAGTTTTTGCTATTAGTAATGATTTTTTAGATTATTCTGGAATAAAAGGCGCTTTTGATAAAGGTGTATTTGATGGAAAAAGAAATGTGTTTTGCAGCGATTACAAGCAAATTGAACTACAAAATATTTTTGAATGTACTTCAAATCAAGTTCTTAATAGAATTGAAAAGTTACAATTAATTACTAAGTCAACTGAATATAGCAATAATATTACGGAAGTTTCCTCTATATATGGTTCCTTCATATTTGTATTTGGAAAAAAATTAATGCCTGATTTTTGCATAAAGAATTGCTTTGTATTTATTTCAACTTTATATTAACGTTTTCAATAGTGATAAAAAATGGGGGTTTTCCCTTTTTTAAAGGGTCGGTTTTTTGAGTATATTTGATATGCTATCTGTTAATGCTAAATTAAATAATAAGCTATAAATCAAGATGTTTCAAAACTTCATATTACTTTTTTCATTTGTTTTTATTCAGTTTTATTTAACGGTAACTAGCACTTTATTTGGTCAAGAAACTTTGGTTACTAACTCGTTAAATCCAACTTTAAAGAAGTCTACTTTTGAAATTATTGACTCCATTCAATTGCGTCTGCGTCCATTGGATTCCAGAAAACCTAGTACTGATATAATGGTCAGTACTTTTGGAGAGGTAGTAGCAATAAAGTATAACCATAAAGATTTAAAAAAGCTTATGCGAATTGTGAAATCCTTACCAAAATGCAGCGAGGATATAAGCGATGAAAGTCGACCTTATTTTTCAATTCAAATATTTTATTCTAATGGGCAATACGAGTGGATTACGTTCTTCACCACAAATAGTTGTGACCTAAGTAATCAGCGTGGTTATTTCAAATATTCACCACGTTTGTGGAGACACATTATCAAGATGACTAAAGAAAAATGGGCAAAAAACGAAATAAAATGGGCTCTGAAAAATAGGTAATGAGTTAGTGAATACCGTCAGCCAAAAAATGAAGAATTAAAAGATAAAG
>JBIKQS010000262.1:0-3967 GCA_044349575.1 Crocinitomicaceae bacterium | reverse complement strand
ATTTGACTAAAAAGGTTAATGTGAATTTAGCCGTTGAACCTGACAGTTCAGGCTTTATACAATTAAATACAATTAAGCCAGAAATGTATCCATGGACAGGGGTTTATTTTGATGGCGTTCCTATTGCTATGATTCCGGTTGCAAAAGTAGGTTATGAGTTTTCGCACTGGAAACCAAATGCATATATTTCTGATACACTGATTGATAGCTTATCATGTAATGTGGCCATAACCAATACAACATTTACAGCAGTTTTCAGAAAATTACCCGAACCACCCGATGGACCGGATATTCATTTTACACTATATCCTAATCCGGCTTCAGAGCAATTTACAATTGAGCACGATAATAAAACGCTCGCCTCAGGTTGCAATTATGAAATTTACGATTTGAATGGTAGAAAAATTCAGGTGGGAGAGATAAATTCACTAGGATTAACTACTCAAATTGGAATAACTCAACTTAGAAGTTCAATGTATATTATTCGCATAAGTAAAGGTAATACAACGCTTAAAACATTTCGTTTTGTAAAAGAATAATATATTGAAGTTGATTTTAAAGGTTAAATAAATGTCTAAAAAGATTTATTTTTTATTACTTTGTTTTTTAGGACCAAACTATTCATTCTTTTCACAATTTATAAAGGATAATACAAGTCAAGAATTACTAAATATTACGAGTAATAAATCAAATAAATTACATTCTGAAAGGAAATTTGAAGCTAGTAAACTTCCCGAAAATACGTTGACAAAGCCTTCTTATAAAGCATACAATGACTGGGCCTTTTTTCAGAGAAGAGAAAAGATTGTAAACATTGGGGTATTGGGCTCTATCGATAGTTATGGTTATCCGGGTTTCGGAATTGAGTTGGGATTATCACAAATTAGAAATAATGGTTTTACAATGAGTATATATTCGGGAATTACCCCGAGTCCCGTTTTATGGCTAGGCGGTGGGTTAGGATATACGCATAGGATGTCTAATTTGGCGCCTTATGGTTTGGTTGGAGGATTTATAGCGTATTCCAATGATATTGAAGAAATAGTTACTAGTGGCTCTCTGGAAATAGGAACAAATATTCGAATATCCGATTGGTTTTCCTTGAAACCAGCTTTTCGATCATCGCTCGGTAGACTAGATGATAATGAATATTATTATTTCAATGTTCTGATTTTTTCTGCAGTTTTTGATTTGATGAATCAGATTCCATATTGGTAATACATTAGATCAAATAATTTCAAGGATTGAATATGCGTATTGATAAATTTATATGGTTCGTTCGAATTTCAAAAACACGCAAAGATGCGGTGGAAATGATTAATCAAAATCGTATTCGAATAAATTCAATTGAGGTGAAGCCCTCCAAAGAAATTGCTGAAAATAATTTGGTAATGGTGAAAAAACACAATGCCATATTTACTTATAAAGTACTTCAAATCCCCGACAGAAGATTAGGCCCAAAGTTGGTAGAGCTCTTTATTCAGGATTGCACACCCGAAGAAGAACGAATTAAATTCCAAGAATACCAACTCGCTCAGAAAGAATATCGCCAATTTGGAATGGGTAAACCAACTAAAAAACAGCGGAGAGAATTGTCTATTCTAAAAGAGTAAAATCTTTTTGAAATTAGACCGTTTAATTCTATTTAAGAAAATCTTCGATTTGATCTAACGCAGAAACACCAATTTGATTGTTATTCCAAAGTTTTACAACTTTCCCCTTTTCAGATAAAATATAGCACGGATAAGTTCCTTGCACCAAGTCACTAATTTCTATAATATCATGTCGTTGAATCGTTTTAAATTCACTTGGAATAACTTTCAGAATAGCTGTTTTAGCTGGAAGGGTATCGTGGGTAGCAACCCAATAATTAATGGAAATTTGTGGATTTCGCTCTTTGATTTTTTTCATCAATACAATTGATTGATAACAAAAAGGACAATTAGGTAATACAACAACAGTGAGCGAACGTTTGATTGGAAATTGAATAGTGCTCTTTGGTGTTGTTCCTTTGCTAACAAAATCCCCCTCGTAAATAGGAAAAAACGAAAAATATAGTGCGAATGGTCCGGTAAAAACTAGCGTTAATAATCCGATTTTTAACCATTTTTTTTTGAATGTTATTTTTTTAAAAAAATAAAGCAGAAGCACCCCTAAAAAGATACATAGGAGGTAGGGTATGGCTTTGGAAAATGACCAGCTTAGTCCAAAATCGAGAAAAAAATATTCAAGTTTATTCATAAAAAAAGGGGGCTAGCCCCCTGAATAATGTGCTTTACTTATTTATTGAATTTCACAATCAATCGTCACTCCAAAAGCACTTGCGTCACCACTGTCGCATTCAACTTTAGCGTCAGATTTTGTCATGTCAGCAATTGTTGTAGATTCAGATCCTCCTAATGAAGAGGTACAAGTACACGTCCAATCTTTTTTGCATGAAGCCAGAGTTAACAAGGCAAATGCACCAAATAAAATAACTTTTTTCATGAGTATTTCTTTTTAATTTCTTCAAATATAATTGATTTTTTGAAAATTGCTTGTGGAATAAGTCAAATTAAATAAATTTGACCAAAAGAATATGATTTCTCCCTACAACGACGAATATTTTATGCGCCAAGCCCTCATGGAGGCTCACAAGGCTTTTGATTTAGATGAGGTTCCTGTAGGAGCAGTGATTGTGGCAAACAATAAAATTATAGCGCGAGCACACAATCTTACTGAAAAGTTGAATGATGTAACTGCTCATGCTGAAATTCAAGCAATAACTGCCGCATCTGAATATTTGGGAGCCAAATACTTGGCGGGTTGTACGTTGTATGTAACTCTTGAGCCTTGCATCATGTGTGGTGGCGCTTTGTATTGGTCACAAATTGATAAAGTTGTTTTTGCTGCCCGTGATGAAAAACGAGGCGCTGGTAGAATTTTAGATTCTATTTACCATCCCAAAACATTAGTAACTAATGGACTTTTATCGGAGGAGTCTGCCAAATTATTAAAAGATTTTTTTGCAAAAAAACGAAGCTGAATAGATGCTTTTTCTGTGAATAACTATTCTCGTATTCTTGTCCCTAAAATTGATATTCTCCTTATTTTTGTTTGACAAAATTTAAGAATGATTTCACTTAATCCAAAAGAATTACCTGTTCAAAAAGTTCATCAGTATTTATTGGGAGCTATTGGCCCAAGGCCCATTGCATTTGCATCAACGGTTGATGTAGAGGGTCGACCAAATTTAGCGCCTTTCAGTTTTTTCAATGTATTTAGTGCAAACCCACCTATTTTAATTTTTTCACCTGCTCGTTCCGGTAGGTTAAATACAACAAAAGATACGTATAACAATGTTAAAGAGGTTCCTGAAGTAGTTATAAATGTGGTGAATTATGACATTGTTCAACAAATGAGTTTAGCAAGTTCGCCTTATGCTCCAGGTGTAGATGAATTTGAAAAATCCGGTTTTACGAAATTGCCTTCAGAAACGATAAAGCCCAATCGGGTTGCGGAATCTCCGGTTCAATTTGAATGCAAGGTAAATCAAGTGATTGAGTTAGGAACAGAAGGGGGGGCTGGTAATTTGATTATTTGTGAGGTAACCAGAATTCATATCAATGAAGGTGTTTTGGATGAAAATGGGATGATTGATCAGCATAAAATTGACTTGGTTTCACGAATGGGTGGAGATTGGTACTGTCGTGCGGATTCTACTTCCATGTTTGAGGTTAAAAAACCGATTACTACGTGTGGAATTGGGTTTGATCAATTGCCAAAAGATGTTTTAAATTCAAAAGTTTTTACCAAAAATGACCTTGGTCAATTAGCTGGTATTGAAGAGCTTCCTAATGAAACGGATGTCAACGAATACAAATTGATAGAGTTAAGTGATTTATTTGTATCTTTAGAAGATGATGCTGAAAAATTAGAATATGAACTCCATGTTCGAGCATCACTTTTTTTGAAGGAAAACAAACTA
>JBIKQS010000177.1:0-5360 GCA_044349575.1 Crocinitomicaceae bacterium | reverse complement strand
CAGTAATTTTTTACCATTTTCCGCACACGCTTCCATGACGTAGTGAAGTGTCGAAATATAGGTGTAAAATCGAACGCCAACATCTTGTATGTCATAAATTATAAGGTCAATGTCTTTTAGTTGTTCCGAAGTTGGCTTGGAATTATTCCCATATAGTGAAATAATTTTTAATCCTGTTTTTTTATCCGTTTCGTTTGAAATATGTTCACCATTATCCGCTTGACCTCTAAAACCATGTTCCGGTGCAAAGACTAATTTAATATCGATTCCAAGGTTTAATAAACTGTCTATTAAATGAGTATTGTCGATCATAGATGTTTGATTGCCGACAACTGCGACCTTTTTCCCTTGGAGTAAGGGGATGTATTTTTCGGTTTGAGCATTTCCAAGAAGCAATGCAGATTTTGAATTATTTACGGGTTTTATAGTGTCAGCCAGGTTTTTAGGAGATCCAAAGGAGCAAGAAGAAATTAAAGTATTTAAAAATATCAAGGTTATCCACAGCATTATGTACCTTTGAAATCTAAATTGGTTTGAATTGTCTAGCGAATTCTTCATAGCGTTAAAGTTAATAAAATCTGAGGTAAAAGGCAGAAAAGTATCACGTCCAATTGTAAGAATTTCTATAATTAGTATTTCTTTAGCAATCATTGTTAATTTAGTTACACTGGCTGTAGTAACCGGTTTTAAGCAAGAAATTCGCCATAAAATAACAGGTTTTGGTTCACATTTTTTTTTAAAAACAGCAGGCGATGCATCTCCTTATGAAACGGAGCCAATTCTAAAAAACCATCCTGCGCTAGAACAATTACAAGGAGTAGACCAAATTGAGGGAATTCATGCTGTGGCATACAAACCAGCGCTTATTCAATCAAAAGGAATTGAAAAACGAATTAAATTAACTTCCGGTAAAGATTCAATTTTATTCAAGCAAGATGTTCAAGGTGTGATTTTTAAAGGTTTTTCTACTCCTGCACATTGGAACTTTTTTAGAGAGAATTTGATTGAAGGGAAAATTCCAGATTTTAAGCAAATGAAGGATGTTGAACCAATTGTTATTTCAAAAAAAACTGCCTCTTTATTAAATTATAAATTGAAGGATACCATCGATGCATTTTTTGTAAGACAGTCTCCTGTTAAACGTCAATTTGTAATTGAAGGAATTTACTCAACGGGATTAGAAGAATTTGATAAAAAATTGGTTTTGACTAATTTGCCAATTGTACAAGAATTAAATGATTGGGGATTAAATGCTTCTATACGAATATTGGATACACTTTCTCAAGGAAATTTAATTGTATCCGCAGAGATAACCGGAGGCGATGGAAACTATCAATATGATTGGGGTGATGGTTTTCAACGGTATGCGGGCTTTATGTTTTGTCCGAAGGCCGATACAACCATTAGGTTGATTACTAAATCGATATTTCTTTCCGAAGATAAAAAGCAAAAAACCTTAATCGACACGTCACACATTAAACTTAAGGTTCATGACTCCCCAAATTGTGAGTTTATACTGAACGAAAATGGCGAAATTGACAAGGAATATTTGGATCAAGCAGGCAATCATTACAAAATTAAAACAACGAATAAAGGTTGGGTTGAAGTAATGCATGTAGATGGAAATTCAACCAGTCTAAATTTCGTGAGTGGTTATGAAATAACTCTCAAAGATTGGGATGACTTGGACAGAAAGTCAATTGAGTTGAAAAAGTTGGTGGAATTAATTCCTGATGAATCTGGATCAATGCTCGAAGTAAATAGTATAAAGGATACAGAAAAAGAACTTTTCTTGTGGCTAGGATTTCTGGATATTAATGTCCTTATAATTTTAGTGTTAATGTTATTGATTGGCATCATTAATATGGGGTCTGCTATGCTTGTTCTGATAGTTGTTCGAACAAATTTTATAGGAATGATGAAAGCAATCGGCGCATCTAATTGGACAATCCGAAAAGTTTTTCTTATTCAGGCGGGATTTTTAATTTTGAGAGGAATGTTTTGGGGAAATTTAATCGGAATAGGCTTCTGCTTGCTGCAAAAATACACGGGAATTATCTCCTTGAATCCTGAGGTTTATTATCTTTCTCAAGTACCAATTCAATTAGATCTGTGGCATGTTTTAATATTAAATATTGGCACGTTGATCGTTTGTGTAGTGGCTCTTATTATACCGAGTTATGTAATTACACGAATCAATCCTGTTAAGGCTATTCGATTTGATTAATTGGCGGCTTTTTTAATAGCTTCCTCTTGTGCTTTTTTGGTGATTTTATCATTTCTCTCACTCACTTTCTCTTGAATGCTTTTCCATTCTGGACATTTACCAATTGCGAGTTTGTCTTTGCAGTGATTTATAATTTCTTTCTGTTTCTTCATGTAATTTCTTACGCGAGGCATTAATTTGCTGGTGTCCAAATCTTTAAAATCCTTTCCAATAGTTTCTTCTCGTATGTCGATTTGTTCATTAATTACGATTTCCGCCGCATGTGCACATTCGCAAGGTGATTTTAGATTCTTTACATCAATAGATTCTACCTTATTTGTGCATGAAAAAGAGATAAAAATAATGGCTAATACTAAAAATACATGTAATTTCATCGATACGTTTATTTGTTAAGCGCAAAGTTATAGATTATTAATTGAATAATTAAAGTGAGTATGGCACTTATAAAAACATGTAACGGGATTACACCCCAATTTGGAACTGATTGTTGGTTAGCCGAGAATGCAACGGTAGTTGGCGATGTGATGACTGGAAACGAATGTTCAATTTGGTTTAATGCCGTTGTTCGTGGCGATGTTAATTCAATTCGTATCGGAAATAGGGTAAATATTCAAGATGGAGCTGTTCTTCATTGTACTTATCAGAAAACGAAAGTTCATCTCGGAGATAATGTGTCTATTGGTCACAATGCAATTGTTCACGGTTGCACTATTGAAGACAATGTGCTTGTAGGCATGGGGGCCATTGTAATGGATAATTGCTACATCGAGTCGAATTGCATTATTGCAGCCGGAGCAGTTTTAACGGAAAACACGAGAGTTGAATCATGGTCAATCTATGCAGGAGTTCCAGCTAAAAAAGTGAAAGATTTATCACCTGAATTATTTGCCGGTGAAGTTCAGAGAATAGCGAACAATTATAAAATGTACGCAAGTTGGTTTCAATAGGTTAAAACTAATTTTTAGGTGTTGGATAACGAAATATTGAATTGGCATTTAAATTCTCCGTCAATAGCTGAATGTCATAAGGCACATTATGTTTATCGTTATCAAAGTCAATATCTTCTTCTGTTAAATATCCAGGCATTTTTCCCTCTTCCCATTTAAAGTACATTTGAACGTATTTACCCACAAGATTTGATAATTGAAAATTTGGAGATTTTGCCAATTCTAGTTGATTAAAATCGGATTCTTTGAGTAGAAAAATTTTATTATCACTTTCAAACGGACGATTTGCTTCAATGAGAATGCAATTGGGACACTTGGGAGTATTTATTTTTTTTATGGCTGCAATTGTAGTGATTTCATAGAGTATCGAATTATTGAGTATACCAATTTCACCGAATCGGTCCTCTAAATTTAATTCCCAATTGATCGGAAGATCATCAATTTTAACATACAGGTAATTTAATGTGTCCATCGGATCTTCAGACACATTTGCTTCGTAGGCTGATAATAACTCATCAAAGTAATAGCTTTTTCCGTTTTCATTGAAAAAATAACCCTCTCTGCAATGAGAGGCAAAAGGGCCACATGTGTAGTTCATTTCCATATTACTTCTTACCAATCCATGTGTCATAGTTTCTCGAATTACCATATCGTCGTAATAGAGATCATTATCTTTTTGAATCACGTAATTTATTCCGTTAGTAGAATAAAAGATAATATTTTTATCTGAGCCGGCAACATCCGTATAAATACCTGTCGGGAAATCTTGACCTATTAAAAATGAATAAATGGATAAAAAAATCAATAGGTTCAGCGCATAAATTTTCATAATGATCGTTATAAATTTAGAAAAAGAACCTAATTTAACTAAATCGTTTCATTTTTTACCGTAAAGTTTTTGAAAAAATATTTTTTATCAATCCTTGCAGATAAAATAAGAAATTGTATCTTTGCACTCCGATTTTGGGAAAAGTGTTCAATTAAAGTAAAGAATTGTGGATACGTTAAGTTATAAAACAGTTTCTGTAAACAAGGAGAAGGCAGAAAAAAAATGGTTTGTTGTGGATGCAACAGATAAGCACGTTGGTAGATTAGCAAGTACTGTAGCGAAAGTGATTCGTGGAAAGTATAAGCCATCATACACACCTCATGCAGATTGTGGTGATAACATTATTATTATCAATGCAGAGAAAATTTCTTTTTCAGGAAATAAAACTTCAGATAAAATATATACAAGATATACGGGTTATCCGGGTGGTCAGCGTTTTACAACGGTTGACGAATTGTTGAAAAAACATCCTGAAAGAATTCTTGAGAAAGCAGTAAGAGGTATGTTACCAAAAAATGCTTTAGGAAGAGCGCTTTACAGAAATTTGAGAGTTTATGTTGGTTCTAATCACAACCACGATGCTCAAAATCCAGAAGTACTTAATATCGATTCATTAAAATAATTTATACGATTCATGGAAGTAATCAATACATTAGGAAGAAGAAAAACGGCAGTTGCCCGTGTATATCTTACTAAAGGAAAAGGGAATATTACAATCAACAACAAAGATTTTAAAGTTGCATTTCCTATCGATATTTTACAAGCTAAAATAAATCAACCATTTGCTGCAACTGACACAGTTGGTCAGTATGATGTGAAGGTTAATGTTTTCGGTGGTGGAATCAACGGTCAGGCTGAAGCTATACGTTTAGGTATTTCTAGAGCTTTGGTTGAGATTTCTGAAGAAAACAAACCTAATTTGCGTTCTGAAGGATTATTAACTCGTGATCCAAGAATGGTTGAACGTAAGAAACCAGGTCGTCCAAAAGCAAGAAAAAGATTCCAATTCTCCAAACGTTAAGATTTTTGGAGGTTTAGTATCCAAGCTTGTGAGTATTTTCCAATTTGGACCCTCACAAGTTGATTTAGTAAAAGGAAAGTAAACAAATAAATATATGTCTAAAGTAAATTTTGATTCATTATTAGATGCCGGAGTTCATTTCGGTCACTTAAAAAGAAAATGGAATCCTGCAATGGCTCCTTACATTTTTGCAGAGAAAAAAGGGATTCACATTATCGATCTTAACAAAACTATCGTTCACCTAGAACAAGCTTGTGCTGCGATGAAGCAAATCGCTAAATCAGGTAAGAAAGTTCTGTTTGTTGCAACAAAAAAACAAGCGAAAGAAATCATAGC
>JBIKQS010000176.1:0-5370 GCA_044349575.1 Crocinitomicaceae bacterium | reverse complement strand
AGTATATTTTCACTATAAATAAGATACACTCATTTTTCGTTTATACTTTTTTAGCAAAAATTTCAATTCAAAGAATTTGTGAGTAGCTTTGCAGTATGATGCAAAATACATTTTTAAGGAGGTTATTCTATTACCTGATTGGTGTTGGTATCGGATTGCTGTTTGTCTTTTTTGTTTTTGGCAATAGAGGATGTAGTTGGTTGCCTCAAAATAAGGTGAAAGAAACAATTAATCACAAGATTTTGATTAGTACCTCCAAGAAAGTTTCTAGTAAAAACTTTAAGCAAACCTTCGAAGTATCTGAAGTAAATTTTGAAAAGAGTAATAAAAATTCAGATTTCAAAACGTATTTCTTTGAAACATCACAAGCGGATGGGAAAACATCTTCTTTTTATGTCTCATTTTCATCAGATTCTTATTGTGCCATTGTTCATGACGATCAAAATCAACCTCAATTATTAAAAACAGATACTTTTCTCAAAATAATTAATCTACCCGAGGATAAATATTCTCTATTTAATTTTGATGTAAATCAACTCATTTTAAAAGATTTAAACTCAGTCATGTTTAATAGAGAAAATTATTCGAAAACACTAATTAATTCTGGGTTTTTAGCATACAATTTCTTGAAAAACAACAATACTGAAGCTGAATTTCTCCTAAAAAACGGAGCTGATTCAACACGCATTTTTTTCAATTGGAAAGATGTGATACTCACACCTGTAAAAGTCAAGTCAAACGGTAAATAATCCTTCGACGAATCACTAAAATGTTTTCATAAATACCAACAACTAATCATTAATTACAACAAATAGCTATATTTGAAACATGGAATTTTCAGCGGAGCAAATTGCAGGGTTATTAAACGGTAAAATTGAGGGTAGTTCTGATGTTTGTGTTAACTCCTTAGCGAAGATCGAGGAAGGTCAAGCAGGTGCTCTTTCTTTTTTGGCCAATCCGAAATACGAAGAACATATTTATACTACTGAATCTTCAATTTGCATTGTAAATGAATCATTTACTCCAAACAAACCTCTTCCCGAAAAATTAACTTTAATCAAGGTTGAGGATGCATATTCTTGTTTTGCAAAACTACTTGAGCTTTACAGTCAAATTTCAAAGAAAAAACCTGGGATAGAAAGTCAAGTTGTAATTTCAGAAAGTGCCTCTCTTGGAAATGACATTCATATTGGTTCTTTTAGTTATGTATCAGAACGAACAAAAATTGGAGACGGCGTTATCATATACCCGCAAGTATATATTGGCGAAAATGTTGACATCGGAGAAAATACAGTGATACATCCCGGCGTTAAAATTTACAACGATTGCAAGATTGGAAAAAACTGTATTATTCACGCAGGGGTTGTAATCGGAGCTGATGGCTTTGGTTTTGCACCTGATGAAAATGGAAACCTTCAAAAAGTTCCTCAAATTGGTAATGTAGTAATTGAAGACGACGTTGAAATTGGCTCGAATACAACAATTGATCGTGCTACAATGGGCTCAACTTATATTCGTAAAGGTTCTAAAATAGATAATTTATGTCAAATCGCCCATAATGTTGATTTTGGATCAAATTCAGCCATGGCAGCTCAAGCAGGTATCGCAGGTTCTGCGAAGATAGGCAAGCACGTTTTAATTGGAGGACAAGCAGGAATTAGTGGTCATTTACATATTGCAGATCAAACAAAAATTGTTGCTCAATCCGGAATTCCATCTACAGTGAAAAAAGCAGAAACCCTCATGGGATCTCCTGGAATTCCAATTGAGGACTTTAAAAAATCCTACTTTGGATTTAGAAAACTACCATTTATCTTGAATAAAATACAAGAATTAGATAAAAAAATTAAAGATATTACTTCAGAAACTAAATAATAGACAATGGCAGATTATCAACATACGCTAAAAGATATTGTAAAAATTGTAGGTGTTGGACTTCATACAGGTGAAAAGGTAAATTTAGAAATTCATCCTGCGGTTGAAAATTTTGGATTTAAATTTCAACGCATTGATTTACCCAATGAACCTCAAATAAAAGCAGATGTTGATTTTGTAATTTCAACAGATCGAGGAACGACATTAGAACAAAATGGTGCAAGAGTTTACACAACAGAACATGTCCTTGCTGCATTAGTGGGTTGTGGTGTTGATAATGCCTTAATAAAACTTGATGCTCCTGAAATACCAATTATGGACGGAAGTTCCTTACCGTTTGTGCATGCCATTCAGCATGTTGGAATTCATCAACAACAAGCTGAACGTGAATACTTTGAACTTTCTGAAAACATTCCGTGGGAAGATCTAGATAAAGGAATTGAATTTTTGGCAATTCCAGATGTGAATTATAGAATCACTGTTATGGTTGATTATAAATCTCCAGTTTTGGGTACCCAACATGCCAGTATGTATCACATTGGAGAATTCAACGACCAAATTGCATCCTGTCGTACATTCGTTTTCTTGAGAGAATTAGAGTTTTTAGCAAGTAATAATTTAATTAAAGGTGGGGATCTAGATAACGCAATTGTTTTAGTTGATAAAATTGATGTTTCGCAAGAAGAATTGAATCGATTAGCAAAATTGCTAGGCAAAGAAAGTCTGAAAGTATCGATAGATGGGATTGGGGTTTTAAATAGTACTAAACTTCAATACGAGAATGAACCTGCTCGCCATAAATTATTGGATATCGTTGGCGACTTAGCCTTGGTAGGTAAACCTATAAAAGCTCATATTTTGGCAGCAAGACCAGGTCATTCAGGAAATGTGCGTTTTGCTAAAGTTTTAAAAGATCAAATTAAGAAGCAAAGTAACGAAGGAAGAAAATTTGATTTAACGAAAGATCCTCTTTATACGATAAACGACATTGAAAAGATGCTCCCGCATCGATATCCGTTCTTAATGATTGATAAAATCATGGAAATTCATGAAGATTCAATTATTGGTGTAAAAAATATCACCATGAACGAACCTATTTTCACAGGGCATTTTCCGGGAAACCCTGTTTTTCCTGGTGTATTACAACTTGAAGCAATGGCACAAACTGGTGGGATTTTCGCTTTGAGTAAAGTTGAAGATCCTCATTTGTACTCTACCTATTTCATGAAAATTGATAAAGTGAAATTTAAACAAAAAGTTCTTCCCGGTGATACAATTGTATTTGAACTTAAATTAATTTCTCCAATTCGCAGAGGATTAGTAGAAATGGAAGGTAAAGCATACGTTAATGGTAAAGTAGTTTGTGAGGCTGAAATGCTTGCTCAAGTAATCAAAGACAAAGTATAATGATTAGTAATCTAGCGTCCATTTCCCCTTCAGCTGAAATTGGTAACAATGTTCATATTGAACCTTTTTCAACCATTCATGCCAACGTAAAAATCGGCAATAACACAAAGATTCACTCGAATGTTTCTATTTATCCAAATACAACAATTGGAGATGATTGCGAAATTTTTCCAGGTGCAGTAATTGGAGTTATTCCGCAAGATTTAAAATTTGATGGCGAAAACACAACCGTTACCATTGGAAACAATACGGTAATTCGTGAGTGCGTAACCATTCATAGAGGAACGAAAGATCAATGGAATACTTCAGTTGGAAATAATTGTTTATTAATGACTTACGTACATGTAGCGCATGACTGTCAAATAGCGAATAATGTTATATTAGCCAGTTATGTTGGCTTATCAGGTCATGTAAAAATTGATGATTATGCAATTCTTGAAGGTAAAGTTGCTGCTCAACAATTTGCGCATATTGGGGCACATACATTTATAGGTGGAGCTTCACTAATTCGAAAAGATATTCCACCCTTCATCAAAGCAGCAAGAGAACCTTTAACCTTTGCAGGCGTTAACTCTGTTGGTTTGAGAAGACGAGGTTATACAGATGAACAAGTACGAGAAATTGAAGATATTTATCGTGTTCTTTACGTTCAAAATAATAATCTAACGAAGGCAATTGAACTGGTACGAAATACTATCGCAGAAAGTGAAATGCGTGAAAACATACTAAACTTTATTGAGTCTTCTGATAAGGGCGTAATTCGCGGAATGATTTGATTAATTACAATCTTTGGAAACATTTTAATGAATCAATTATCATTTTCGTTAGATAGTTTAAATACATAAAAAGCCATTATTTAATGGGGTCTATGTCGCGAATCTAATAAATCCAAAACAGTTTTTACAGGACTAAATACATCTGATGGGATTTCAACAAAAACTGAATTCCAATCTGCCATTGAACCATTCCACAATCCTGGATTTTCGAGGTATTGAATGAACTTACCTTGATGGTTTTTAGTAACGATGAAATAAGTTTGATCATCTACAAACTCAGTTAGTTCGTATTTCCTTCCTTCAAAATCTTTAACAGATGCCACAATCATTACAGGATTAAAATGCGAACTATTTTTTAAAATTGATTGCTGCATTAAATCCTCTGAAATTTGTGCCTTTTCAACGATTTGTTTGGAAAGCTTACCCCCTCTTTCTACCCAAAATGGGCCTCCACCGGGTTGACCACTATTTTTCACCATTCCACAAATTCTAAAAGGCCGATTGACTAATGCCCCTATTTCGGAGCTCGTCGTTATTGAATCAATAAGTTCGGAATCAAATAATTGGTATTTATTGTTTATTTCAATCAATATTTCTTTGGTTGGATTATGCCAAACCTCACGCAATTCAATTTTTATTTGTTTACTTAACGCCAAAAGATTGGACCATACATCAAGTGAATGTTGACTTTTAGAGGCATGTTGAATATTATCTATATTTCTAATAAGCACATAGTCTGCGTTTACCTTATTCAAGTTTGTCAATAAGGCCCCATGACCGGATGGTCTTTTAAGAAACTGATTTTCAGAAAATGTAACCGGATTGAATGCTTCGTCGAAGGCAATTGAATCTGTTTCTTTGTATTGCTCAGAAAATTCAATTTTAGGAAAATTTGTTAACGAAACTTCTTTAAGGGATTGTTGAATATCATTTTCAAATTCTTTCTGAATTGTGAAATGAAAATTAATATTGTCAAAAGGTAATTTAAGACCCTGAATAATTGATTCTTGAAAGGGATTAGAAATGGTATCTTTTTGCAGATGAAATGGTACTAATCCTTTGGGTATTTTAGAAAAATTCATTCCATTTTCCAAAAGTATATGTAGAATTAAATCGCGAATAGACAGTTTCTTTTCTTCAAAACTCTTTTTGATTTGACTATCAATTTTCTGATAAAAAGCAAATGATTTTATGGATGAAATAAATTGCTGAATTTCTTTTTTAATTAAATCATTATCTTCGAGAAAATTAAATAAAAACTGAAACATCCTAGAACCCGAACCGGATGCTGGAATAAACCATGTAATCGACT
>JBIKQS010000175.1:0-5381 GCA_044349575.1 Crocinitomicaceae bacterium | reverse complement strand
GCTTGTCGAACGCTCTTACCTAATCAAGGAAAATCACCAGAAATAATGCGATCAACAATAAACTCAAGATCTCTAGGTTGATTATAAATTATCTCTGGTCATAATAAGTACAATTAAAACTAATCACCATAAACGGTAAATCGTTCATTAATTAAATCTTCATTATTTTGAATTCTTAATATGTAATTTCCTTGTTGTAATTCTTTATCTAACTCAATAATGCTTTCAAATTCATCTAATAATACATTCTCGGACGAATAAACCACACGACTCATTTGGTCAAAAATAAGAACTTGATAGGGTTGATTGCTTGTTTTATCAAATGTAAACGTAATTCTCTTGGTAACTCCCATTGGATTTGGATAAACCACTAAAGATTTTTTTTCTAGAATTTGCGTAAAATCTTCTTCTTCATTTTGTACTTGCATAGATGTAACACCGCTAACCATATTTGGACCGAATTTAAAGCGCATATTTGGACGATAATAACTTTGAGTACCTACGGCTGTTGATGCGATGGTTGAAGTTGTTAAGTTATCTCGTTTGAACAATGATTTATAGGTAGATAAAATGGTTGATTGCACAATTGAATTTGTACCAACTACGTTATTATTAAATGATACCGTGATTAGTAAATTCATTGTTTGGTTATAATTAAATGGAGTGCTAAATGTGTAGGTATTCCATCCATTAATGGTGGTAATTGATCCCGTGTAAGTAGTTACTGTAGAGGTACCTGAAATAAAATTTCCATTTGTATAACTTGCAGAGCTTGTATGAGCAATTCGGATGGTAAATGAATTCAATGTTGTTGAACTTGGAGTAGACACTTGAAAGGCAATTGAATGTAAAACAGGTGTTAGTGCTGACCAGCCCGATGCTAATAAATCATTTTTAGTAATAATATATTGTGATCGCTCATCCATATAGGAGGATGAATACGGGTGTCCAGAATAGGCCGTTGTTCCATTACCTAATGTAATAAATACAGGGGGAGGAGCAAGTGTTGTGAACGTTTGTACGGTAGAATATGTGCTACTTGTTACGCCACAGTTGCTCATTACTTTAAATTGATAAGAAGTTGAAGAAGATAATCCTGAAATTATTTTCGTATTTGTAGTAGCTGTAGTTGTAACCCAAGATGTTGAATTGGTTGCTTTATATTGAATGGTATAACTAACAACGTTTTGTACGGCGCTCCAATTTAAAGATGCCGAAGAACTTGTAACAGAGGAAGCTAGTAAATTGGTTGGATTTGTACAACTATTACAATCAGTAATAATTTGTTTTGCATCGTTTCTCAAATTCACCAATCTACCATATAAATCATTTCCAGGACAAGCAGTTTGTCCTACATCTCTATGGCCATTAATACGTGGCAAGGTTAATACTCCAAATGCTTGAGTCTGCATGGATGCGGAAGATAACGGATCCCACCCCTTTTTATCAAACCACCATGCCAATATTTCCGAAACTCGTTGCATCTGAATAGATGTCGCAATAGTCACATCGGCATTTCCCGGAAAATTAATCCCAATTGAACCACTATTGGCATTTCCAGCATGAGCGCCTCTAACATCAGAATTAGCAATATCCGGATTGTGTCTCCCTTGAAAGAAATTTCCACTTTTATCCACTAAATAATTGTACCCAATATCCGTCCAACCAAGTGTATTTACATGATAATTATAATAAGATTGAACAACTGTTTGACCAGAAGTATACGTATCAGGAGATGCTCCATGATGGATAACAACATGTGTTGGGTTAATATATGTGGGTGTATAAGTAGCGTTTACTTGAGTACATGAAGCAGATCCACCACACCATTGAGCACGCGTTATCATCGTAGGAAAAGCAGGACAATCAGTACTTTTCTGATTTTCTACAGTAGAATCTTTATGTATTAATTGATCTTCCGGAATTTTAAAGTTTCCATCAAATAAATGAACTTTTATTGCTGTTGGTTCAATGGGAAAATTAACAATCATTTCAATCTCCTTGTGGGTAGTTGCGTCTGTTGTGAAAATTGCATCAGTCCATATCATTTGAGTGGGAGTTTCATTTGGTCCAACTTCAGCAGACATTTCCTTCCATTCGGACCATTTACTGTCCTGACTTTTCGTCCGAAAAGAAACAGTATATTTTTCAAGATCTGGATTTATTTCTTGACTCACCCATCCAACTCCAAAACATGAAAAACCATGATTGGGTTTAATCGAAAAAAATGAAATATTTTTTCCAGTTAACTCATTTTGATTAATAATTAATTCAGAAGAAGGCACTCCCCCATTTTTGGAAATATCAACGAGTCTATTTTGAAAATAAACAGGAATATCACTATTTACTTTACTTTCTGAATAATTCAACTGGGAAGTTGGAAAAATTTGCGCACTTGCAAAATTTGCAAAGCCAATCAAGAGAAATAAAACATTTTTCATAGGTCAAAAACTTAGGACAAAACTAATTATTAAGAAGCTAACTATTAACACATTACACAAATTTAATATTAGGTTAAAAAAGAACATGAAAAAAAATTGGAACTTTCAACAATTATAAATCGCGTCAAAAATCAGTTCAATAAACTTCGATTAAATAAAAATAATTTTTGGGTTAATAAATAAAAAATAGACTGAGAACTCTGAAAAACCCATTTCTTGCCAACAGATAGTGCGCATAACCAAAATTGTAAAATAACCTGCTCCTGAATGCATCATGATATTTTCATCTGGGTTTGCCGAACCAGTGAGGGTAAATTGTGCGTTTTTTTTCTGGCATCTATCTCATGAAGAACGGAACCCCAATTAATGGATGTTCTACAAGACGTGAAGTTTCGCCCAGTAGTAAACATTCAGATGCAGTTGCTGTTATTCGCGAAACCTGCGTTTCCCCATACCACGCTAACACGCTATTTGAATATTATCTACTAGATTCAGTTTTACCATAAGTTTTTATACAACAAATAAGCAAGGCACACACTGAATGTAATTTTTGCAACTACTCCTTGTTTGTCATTCTACTTGTAAATGGCTAAGTGTTAGCTTAAAACCACACCTTTAAAATACAAAATTCAATTAATTAGAGTTTAACCCATTTTAATCGTTGATTATTGTATTTTTGAAAATCAAATTAAATCGAATGAAATTCATCAGCGCAATCTCCTTTTTCTCACTCATTAGTTTTACAACATTCTTTCTGTCTCAAAACCCGACCCTTAATCAACTGAAAACAAATTCAGATTCAGCACAAGCCATATTTTTTGGGAATTCCACGTCAAACTACTCACCTTCCATTTTTGTGAATCCATTTATCGGAACTGGTGGACACGGTCATACTTTTCCAGGTGCCTCTGCCCCATTCGGTATGATTCAGCTGAGTCCTGATACGCGATACGACGGATGGGATGGTTGTTCCGGATATCACTACAGCGATTCAATCATTTACGGTTTTTCACATACCCATTTGAGTGGTACAGGTGTTCCTGATTATTGCGATTTATTAATCGTTCCTCAATCCAAAAAAGCGAATACAACACCCGGATATTTATCGCCAAAAGGATATGGTTCTAAATTCAGTCACGCTACTGAAAAAGCAAGCCCGGGATATTATGAAGTGTTTTTGAGCGGTCCTAAAATCAAAGCTCGCCTTGCTACCAGTGAACGCGCAGGAATTCATACGTATACTTTTGAAAACAAGGACGAAAAACGTTTCATTCTTATTGATCTTGACCACCGCGACAAACTATTGGATTCTAAATTGGAAATCCTTGATAATAAAACCGTTCAAGGTTATCGAATTTCTGAGGCTTGGGCAGCGAAACAGCATTTTTATTTCTATTTAGAATCATCTGTAGCCTTTAAAAAGACAAAACTCATTACTAAAAATGGCCAACACAAACTACTTCTAGAATTCCCTAAAAATCAAGACCTTATTGTTTTGAGAGTTGGGATTTCCGCAACAAGTTGTAACGGTGCTAAAACAAATTTGAGTTCTGAAATTACTACTTGGAACGTTGATGAAGTACGAGCAATGACTACAAAAAAATGGAACGATGAATTAGGAAAAATTAAAATCTCATTGGAAGACAAAGAAAAAGCAACAATTTTCTATACAGCACTTTATCACAGCTATTTAGCGCCAAATCAATTCACGGATGTCTATGGAAATAAATACCGTGGCAGAGATAATTATTTACACGATCTTTCGAGAGGCCAACAACAATACACAGTTTTTTCATTATGGGACACTTATCGCGCCACCCATCCCCTATTTACTTTGACACAACGAAAAAGAACCGTTGATTTTATTCAAACATTTTTACGTCAATACAAGGAAGGAAAAGATTTGCCCGTATGGGAATTGGCAGCTAATGAAACGGAATGTATGATTGGGTATCATAGCGTTTCGGTTATCGCTGATGCTTATTTAAAAGGAATTAGAGATTTTGATACAACACTTGCATTAGAAGCAATGGTTGCCACTGCAAAAATGGACGAATTTGGCAAAAAGTTTTTTGACGAACAAGGCTTTATTGCTGCAGATCAAGAGCCTGAATCTGTTTCTCGAACATTGGAATACGCCTACGATGATTTTTGCATTGCTGAAATGGCTCAGAAAATGGGGAATAACTCAATTGAAAGTGAATTTAGAAAACGTTCGTTCAATTTCCTGAATGTTTTTGATGCAAACACCAAATTTATGCGGGCAAAACGCGGTGCACAATGGTATGGCCCTTTCGATCCTAGTGAGGTAAATTTCAACTATACCGAAGCCAATAGTTGGCAATATTCTATGGCTGCACCACATGCGATTGAAGAACTCTCAAAACATTTGGGTGGAAAAGATTCATTGGAAGCTTGGCTCGATCGATTATTTACTACATCCAGTTCTCTTTCGGGAAGAGAACAAGCTGATATAACAGGTTTGATTGGTCAATATGCTCACGGAAACGAACCATCACATCACATGGCTTATTTATACAATTACACGAACTCACCGCACAAAACTCAACTGTATGTAGATCGAATTTTGAATGAAATGTATTCCAACAATCCTGATGGACTTTCAGGTAACGAAGATTGCGGTCAAATGTCTGCGTGGTATGTATTATCGAGTCTTGGATTTTATCCTGTATCACCTGGAAAACCATTTTATGAATTAGGAATTCCCAATTTCAAACAACAAGAACTAAAATTTGAAAATGGTGCTACCTTGTTTATTTCAGCACCTAATTTAAATTCTGAAAACAAATATGTTCAATCTGTAAAATTAAATGGTAAAGCACTTAATCGTAGTTATATTTCACACGAGGAATTGACCTATGGTGGTTTATTGGAATTTGAAATGGGACAGCAACCAAGATTGGAATTTGACAAATGGAT